>SLST01000309.1 GCA_007130265.1 Spirochaetales bacterium | reverse complement strand
GATACCTGAGGTGGTGTGGACCGTCATCGTGATTGCAGCCGGGCTCGCCGTGACGCTCGCGATGCTGATCCGCCACCGCGACATCGCCTTCTCCGCCGTAGCCGTGTGGGCCTTCGCGGGCATCGCCGCAAAACGTATCACGGAGGGGATACCTGAAGGCCCCGCCGTCCTCATCGCCGCCCTCGTCGCTGCCGTAGCGGTCGTAGTCGTCGCCGTCGTGACGCTCGTGCGCAGACGCCCCGCGACCGCAGCAAGCGGCTAGGGCTCCCAGACGCGAACGTAGTCGATCCAGGCGAGGCTCGTCTCGCCGGTTCCGTCGGAGTCACCCATGATCGCGATACGGGCGACTCGCGGCGGGTCCTCTCCGAACGCCTCGCGATAATCGTCGAGGATGTTCCGGCGATGAACGCGCCACTGCATGCGGAGATCCGGCCCCTGGTCGAGAGGCAGCATGCGCGCCCGGGACGTGAACGGATTGTCGTACCAGGTCACAGGCCAGCGCCGGTTCGACCAGAGGTAGACGACTGCGGCGTGCGGCGGGTAGCGGCCGTAGAAGAGACGTATGAGCGCGTACTCGATGCGAGTGCCGATCCCCACGCGATCGGGATCGTACTCGAAGTTGACGTAGAGGCGAACGGCGTAGTCGTCACCGTCACGAGTGGTGAGGTCGCCCCCTGAGACCGTGTCATGGATACGCCAGCGCCACTCGATCACCGGATAGTCGTACACGTCGAACGGGGTGCCGTGGAGGATCGCGCTTCCCCCGGCCGACGACTCGAGCCGCAGGAGAGAGCGCCCATCCTTCTCGACGACCGAGTACTCGGAAGGTCGGTCCACCCCGCGAAAACGGATCTCCTCCCAGCGATCGAGGGAGATGAACTGCTCGTCGATCACGGGCTCACTCGAAGTCACGGTTCCGCCGGCAAGGGCCAGGATCGCGACGAGGACGAGGAGTCGTGCCCGCAGGAGCGCGGACTTACCAGGGAGCCCGCATTCGCAACGGGCCGTTGTGGTGTCGTGCATCAGGAGTTCACCTATACCACGGTCCGGCACGAGCCGCCACCGTGCACCGAACCGCGGCCTGTGATAGAGTCTGCGCATGGAAACCTACCGCATCGTTGACGGTTCGTTCCGATCGCTCGTCATCAGCCACGCGCAGGTGGAGCGGCTCTGGACCGGCGGCCGGTGGCTTGAGGGTCCTGTCTACTGGGCCGACGCGGGAATGCTCGTCTTCAGCGACATCCCGAACGACCGGCTCCTGCGGGCGGTCGACGAGAGCGTGACGGTCTTCCGCTCGCCGAGCCGCCACGCGAACGGCAATACCCGCGACCGCGAGGGACGTCTCGTCACCTGCGAACACGGCAGCCGAAGCGTAACCCGCACTGAGCATACCGGAGCCGTGACGACCCTCGCCGACCGCTACCAAGGGAAACGGTTCAACTCACCCAACGACGTCGTGGCGCACAGCGACGGCAGCGTCTGGTTCACGGATCCCGACTACGGGATCACGACCGACTACGAAGGCGACCGCGCCGAGAGCGAGATCGGCGGGTGTCATGTCTACCGGCTGGATCCTGGAACGCGCACGGTGACCCGAGTCATTGATACAATGGTCAAGCCCAACGGACTCGCCTTCTCCCTCGACGAGTCGATCCTCTACGTGAGCGACACGGGAGGCGGCGGTAAGCCGGATGGCCCGCCGAACATCAGGAGGTTCCGGGTGCAGGCCGACGCGGTACTCGACGACCTGGGCGTCTTTGCCGTGGTGGACCCTCCGGCCTCAGACGGCTTCCGAATCGACGAGCACGGCAACCTCTGGACGAGCGCGGGAGACGGGGTGCACTGCTACGCGCCTGACGGCAAGCTCCTGGGCAAGGTCCTCGTTCCCGAGCGAGTCTCGAACGTCGCCTTCGGCGGACCCAAGCACAACCGGCTCTTCATCACGGCGACGACGTCGCTCTACTCGATCTACCTCGCGGTCCGGGGCGCGCCGGCGATTGATCAGCCGCCGCCAGTGGGACCACACTGATCGCTGACACTTTCCGGCTCGAAGTACGGGATCGACCGAGCCGACGCAGACAGGTCGTCGGCGCCGCCCAGGTCGGGCCTCTGCTACGCGAAGAACGCGTACAGGCTCATGAGGGTGCTGAGCAGCACGAACCCCGTGCCAATCAGCCACATCATGCCGGTGAAGCGTCGGTTGAAGTCGTCGAACCGTTTGTCGACCTGTTCGAACCGTTTGTCGACCTGCTCAAAGCGCTTCTCCATCTGGTCGAAACCCTGCTTCATGAGCTCGCGCTGCGCCTTGAGCTCTTCTTCCACACGGATGATGCGTTCGTTCAACTGCAGGACCGGTGCCGGTAGCCACTCGAAGAGGTGAGCCTGTACGTAGGTTCCGACCTGCTCCAGGTCGCGCTCGGTCAGTGCCATATGCTGTCTCCCCATATTCTACATCTATACGGACGCAAAGGGAATCGCGCTTCATTACCCGACGGCGCCTTCGTCGAGGAGTTCGATGCAGTCGCCTCGCACAGGCCGTGACGATCGATCCGGGCAGGCTGGACGGATCCATCTTTGCCACGTCCTTCGATGAGATCATCTCCATAGGCCTCTTCAACCCGCAAATCACGACCAGTTCAAAGGCCGGGGTCTGTCGCATGCGACATACTCTGAAGAGAAGAACATGGCAGGCGATAGCGGACCCTACCACCGCCATGGAGATTCGAGCGCGATGCAGCGAGCGGGTGCGCCAAGTTCGTCAACTCCGTCGCCCGTCACGGTCGCATGGAGCCACCTTCAACGCGCTGAAGCCGCGGCCCTCCGCCGCTCGAATCCGAAGGCCCCCGGCTCGCGTGAGCAGCCGGAGCCTACATGAACAGGCCGGCCACGCTCACCATCGCGACCATGTAGAGGAAGGCCGCGACCAGGGAGGACTTTTTCGCCTGCTGAGCGGCCCTTGGTGTGGCTTTCGACTCCTCTACTCCCGCTCGCGTGAGGCGGGACAGGCTGATCCGGTACCACACGAGACCCACGACCAGGATAACGACGAGTACCGAGACTATTCGCAGCAGCGAATCAACCATTTGAGACCTCCATGGGGCCGGTCGACCTCATTTCCGCACCGGCTTGAACTTGCTGTTGAGATACGGCACGAAGAGGTTCATGGTGAGTACCGCGAACGTCGTACCTTC
>SLST01000181.1 GCA_007130265.1 Spirochaetales bacterium | reverse complement strand
GTCGCTCGTCGGGCCGATCACCCTCGCGGAGCTCGAGGAGTTTCACGTGAGACTTGCCTTTGTAGGCACCGACGGGTTCAGCGCCGCGATCGGGACAACGACGCACCTCGTTGAAGGTGCGGAGATCGTGCGCAAGATGGCGAGGAGAGCCGACACGACGGTCCTGCTCGCAGACAGCAGCAAGTACGGCCGCACCGGATTCGCCCGGGTGCTCGGCCTCGAGGAGATCGCAGTGGTACTGACGGATGATGCGCTGCCGCAGAGGGCGGCGGACGAGATCAGGGAAGCCGGCATCGAGCTTCAGATCGTCGGCAGAGAAACGGCACGAAACGGAGGAGAGAGGTAATGGCACAGGAGATACTCCTGCCGCGGCAGGGCAACAGCGTTGAGAGCTGCATCATCGTGGAGTGGAAGGTCGCTCCCGGCGAGCAGGTCGCAAAGGGGGACGTACTCGTCGAGGTAGAAACCGACAAGGCGACGATGGAAGTCGAGTCGACCGCAGACGGTGTCCTGCTCAAACAGCTCGTCGCACCGGGAGACGACGTGCCGGTGCTTGACCCGATCGCCGTCGTCGGGGAGGCGGGAGAAGAGGTCGAGGCCGCCGGGAAGGCCGACGAGTCCGACGAAGCCGACGATTCGAAGCCGTCGTCAGCGAAACCAGTCGAGGCGGCCCCGCAAGCCTCCGCGCCCGAGACACGAGAGGCGCGCCCACGACGCCGCGGCGGCGCGAAGATCAGTCCGCGTGCCCGCAGGCTCGCCGAGACGCGAGGGGTCGACTACGAAGCGCTGTCGGGCTCGGGCCCCGGCGGGAGAATCATGGTACGCGACGTCGAGGCGGCACCGGCCGGTACCGCCGATCGCGCCGCGGCGGTGGATCGCGGTCGTGAGGTAGGCGCCGCGGAGTCGCGTGCGGCGCAGCCGGTCGGCCCCGCGCAGCCGGTCTCGGAGACGCCGATCAAGGGCGTGCGCAAGCTGATCGCCGCGCGGATGCACGAGTCGATCGCGTCGACGGCACAGCTCACGATGGACGCCTCCGCCGATGCGCGCGCGATCCTCGCCTACCGGAAGCGGCTCAAGACCGCGGAACCTGCGCAGACCCGCGACGATTCGATCAACCTGAACGAGATCTCGATCAACGATCTCGTGCTCTTCGCGATCAGCCGCGTGCTGCCCCGCTACGAAGCGCTGAACGCGACGTTCTCAGACGGGGTGATCCGGACCTTCGGCTCGGTCGACCTGGGGTTCGCAGTCGACACGCCCAAGGGCCTCATGGTCCCGGTCATCCGGGCGGCCGACCGCAGATCGCTCGTCGGGCTCGCGACCGAAGCGCACCGGCTCGCGACGGGCTGCCTGGAAGGCCGGATCAACCCCGACGAGCTCTCCGGGGGCACGTTCACCGTCACGAACCTCGGGGCCTTCGGCGTCGAACGGTTCACGCCGGTGCTCAATCCGCCGCAGGTAGGGATCATGGGAGTCTGCGCGGTCACGCCGCGCCCGGCACCTGACGGCGAAGGGACGATTCCGATGATGGGACTCTCGCTCACGATCGACCACCAGGTCGTCGACGGAGCGCCGGCCGCACGCTTCCTGCAGTCGGTTGCGCGCGCGATTTCGCACATCGACCTCACCCTGGCAGAGTAAGGAAAGGAGATACAGATGCCCCAGTCACAGATAGTGGACCCAAAAGAGGTACGCAGCGCCGGCTCGGTGAAACTCGGCGAGATACCGATCAACGCCTACGCCGCCTCGCCCGGGGACGAGGTCAAGCGTTACGGCGCCGACCGCCTCAAGCGCGTACTCTACGATATGCTGACGATCCGCGAGTTCGAGTCGATGCTCAACGATATCAAGATGCAGAACTCGTACCGCGGGATCGAATACTCGCACAAGGGCCCCGCGCACCTGTCGATCGGGCAGGAATCAACCGCGGTCGGTACCTGTCTCGAGCTCGAGGCTGAAGACTATATCTTCGGAAGCCACCGCAGCCACGGCGAGATCCTCGCGAAGTGCTTCTCGGCGATCAGCAGGCTTGATGACGGCGCGCTCGAAGCGGTCATGAAGGGATACCTCGACGGCGAGGTGCTCGCGGTCGCCGAACGCAACGACTACGAGGGGATGACCGATCTCGCGGAGAACTTCGTGCTCTACGGCACGCTCGCAGAGATCTTCGCGCGGAAGACCGGCTTCAACCGGGGGCTCGGCGGCTCGATGCACGCATTCTTCGCGCCGTTCGGCAGCATGCCGAACAACGCGATCGTCGGCGGCAGCGCTGACATCGCGCTCGGGTCGGCGCTCTACAAGCGCATCAACCGCAAGCCGGGGATCGTCATCGCGAACATCGGCGACGCGTCTATGGGATGCGGGCCGGTGTGGGAAGCGATGATGATGAGCGCAATGGAGCAGTACCGAAGCCTCTGGCCGGAAGACGTCGGCGGAGCCCCACCGGTCATCTTCAACTTCATCAACAACTTCTACGGGATGGGCGGCCAGACCTACGGCGAGACGATGGGCTTCAAGGTGCTCGCCCGCGCCGGCGCCGGCGTCAACGAGGACATGATGCACGCCGAGCGCGTGGACGGGTACAACCCGCTCGCGGTCGCCGACGCGATCGCCCGCAAAAAGGAGGTCCTCAGTCAGGGACGCGGACCGGTCCTGCTCGACACGATCACCTACCGCATCAGCGGCCACTCGCCGAGCGACGCATCATCCTACCGGACGAAGGAAGAGATACAGCTCTGGGAAGAGGCCGACGCGCTGCAGAGCTTCTCAGAGCGTCTGATCGAGGCAAAGGTAATCGACGAGGCCGAGCTCGGCGCGATGCAGGAACGGGTGATCGGCAAGATCGAGGGCGCGCTGCGGCTTGCGATCGACGAGGAGCTCTCACCGCGCGCCCCCGGCGAGTTCATCGAGACGGTGATGTACAGCAATGCGCCGGCCGACCGGCTCGACGATCGCGAACCCGAGGTGCTGATGCCGCTCGAGGAGAACCCGCGCGTGAAACAGATCGCGCGCAAGAGCCGCAGCGCCTATGACGAGGACGGCACGGAGCTCTCCAAGATGAAAGTCACCGCCTACCGCGACGCGCTCTTCGAAGCGGTCATCCATCGCTTCTACGAGGACCCCACGCTCGCTGCCTGGGGCGAGGAGAACCGCGACTGGGGCGGGGCCTTCGCCGTCTACCGGGGCCTGACCGAAGC
>SLST01000506.1 GCA_007130265.1 Spirochaetales bacterium | reverse complement strand
TCGAAGTAGTGGATCTCGATCCCGCCCACGGTGAGCCGGTGGGCAGACTCTTCAGGGTAGCTCTCCACGGCCTTACTGACCGTCTCACAGCCGGCCGCGGCAACGAGCAGGAGCGTGGCGAGAGTCGCGGCGAGAGTCGCGGCGCGCCCGCAGAGTCCACTTGTCTTCACATAGAGAAGCTACTACCGTTTCGGCGAATATGGTACGGTGCAACCATGCGAAAACTGCTCACGCTCATTACGCTCTATCCGCTTGCAGCCGTTCTTGCGCTGACCGTGGGAGCCCGGCTTGCCGGAGCCCCGTCGGCCGGGGCGTTCCTCTCCGGCGCAGAGCCGCTCCTCGTCGTGGCGACGCTCGCCGCCGGGTTCTCGCTCACCTCGTTTCTCCTCGGCGCGTTCACCGAAGACTACTCGTGGGTCGACCGCCTCTGGAGCACCGCTCCGGTGCTCTTCGCCTGGGTCTACGCGATCCGTGCGAATTTCGTCTTTCCCGCCACGCTCGCCGCGCTGCTGGTGACCGCCTGGGGGCTGCGGCTGACGTTCAACTTCGCGCGTCGCGGCGGCTACACGACGATGGAGGACTACCGCTGGCCCATCCTGCGCGAGCGGATCGGTAACCCCGTCGGCTGGCAGCTCTTCAATCTCTTCTTCATCTGCGGGTTCCAGGTGCTGCTCTTCGTTCTCTTCACGCTCCCGGTCCGCGAGCTCGCCGCCGCGGGTCCCGTCTCCGCGCCGGGGGCCGTCCTGTTCGCGCTCCTGTTCCTCTGTTTCCTCGCGTTCGAGACGACTGCAGACCAGCAGCAGTGGGTCTTCCAGAACATCAAGCACGGCAGGGCGCCGCTGGAGGCATCCACCAAGGAAGACCGACGCGCTGTCCAAGCGGATGTCGAGCGCGGCTACCTCACCCGCGGGCTCTTCCGCTACAGCCGCCACCCGGCCTACTTTGGCGAGCTCGGGCTCTGGTGGGTGCTCTACCTCTTCGCGGCGGTCGCGACGAACAACCTGCTTCACATCAGCGGCCTCGGCGTCGTCCTTCTGACCGCGCTCTTCACAGGCTCAACGGCCTTCACCGAGTCGATCTCCTCCTCGCGCTACCCCTCCTACGGGGAGTACCAGAAGAGGACCTCGGCGATAATGCCGTGGCCCCCGGCCGAGCCGGCGCCGGTGCTCTCCGACGAGTCGTGATCCGGCCGGCCGGTGTGGCCGTCGCCAGTCAGCCGCCCTCGCGCGTGTAGACGCCGTCGACCAGACGCAGGATCTTCCGCGGGTTCGCCCGCTTGAGCTCCGGCGGGAGCGCGGCGTCCGGGAAGCCCTGCCACGTGACCGGCCGGGCGAAGCGGAGAATCGCCGCGGTCCCCACGGAGGTGAAGTGCGGGTCCGTCGTCGCCGGGAAAGGTCCGCCGTGCGTCATCGCGGCGCACACCTCGACTCCGGTTGGATAGCCGTTACAGATAAGCCGCCCAGCCTTCTCCTCGAGCACCGCGATCAGATCCGCGTACTCGTGAAGATCCTCTTCGGTCGCGTGGACCGTGCAGGTCAGGTGCCCCACGAGGGTGCGGGCGATCGCGAGCATCTGTTCGCGGTCGTCGGCGGCGACGAGGAGCGTCGCGGGCCCAAAGACCTCTTCCGAGAGGCTTCGTTCGGCGAGCACCGCCGCTGCGCTGGTGCGCAGGAGCGCCGCCTGCCCGGCGGTCGCCTCCGGCGAGGCATCAGGCGACCGCTCGCGCCCTACGGCGAGCTGTTCCACCTGCCCGGTGGACTGCAGCGTCTTGAGCCCGTCGCGGTAGGCGCGCTGGATCCGGTCGTTGAGCATGATCCCCGCCTCCACGCCGGAGATCTCGCGTCCCGTGGCCTCGGCGAGTGTGTCAAAGGATTCGCCGGCCATGCCGACGACCATTCCCGGATTCGTGCAGAACTGGCCTACGCCAAGCGTGACCGACCCGGTCAGGCCGGAGGCGATCTGCGCGGACCGCTCGCGCGCGGCGCCGGGCAGCACGAAGACCGGGTTGATGCTGCCCATCTCCGCGTACACCGGGATGGGCTTCGGGCGGCTCGCCGCCGCGTCGAAGAGCGCCCGCCCCCCGGAGTACGAGCCGGTGAATCCCACCGCCGTGATGAACTCGTTCGTGACGAGGTCGATTCCCACGCTCCTTCCCGGGCCATGGAGGAGCGAGAAGACGCCGCCGGGCAGCTTCTCGTGCCTGACCGCCGCGGCAACCGCCCGGCCCACGAGCTCTGCGGTGCCCGGGTGCGAGCTGTGCGCCTTCACGACGACCGGGCACCCGGCGGCGAGCGCGCTCGCCGTGTCTCCGCCGGCGACCGAGAAGGCGAGCGGGAAATTGCTCGCGCAGAAGACCGCCACCGGGCCGAGCGAGACGAGCATGCGCCGCAGGTCCGGGCGGGGCAGGGGGGTGCGGTCGGGCATCGCGGTCGTGATCCGCGCGTCGACCCAGGAGCCCTCCTCGATGAGCTCGGCGAACATTCGAAGCTGGCCGCAGGTGCGCCCGCGCTCGCTCTCGAGGCGCGCGGCCGCAAGCCCGGTCTCGAGTCGGCCCCGCTCGATCAGCTCGTCGCCGAGCCCCTCGATCTCCTGCGCGATCCTGCGCAGGAGATCCGCCCGTTTTGCCGGGTCGGTTCCGCGGAAGGCCGGCCATGCCGCCTGCGCCGCCGCGGCCGCCTGAGAGACCTCATCCGGCGTCGCCTGCGCGAAGCTCGTGGGCAGCGTCCGGCCGTCAATGGGCGAGACCGCTCGCACCTGGTCGGTGCCGGCGGCGCGAAACTCGCCGGCGATGATCTGTGTTCCCTGCAACGTCATACCGCGCCTCCCTGTTCGACGGTGTTGACAAGCGGCGGAAGGTCGCCTATGCGGATGGAGACCTCGTCGCCCGGTCGCAAGCTGAACGAATCGTCCGGGACGATCCCCGTCCCGGTCATGAGGTAGCAGCCCTGGGGGAAGGTCTGGTCCCGGAAGAGGTACGAGACGAGCTCCTCCGGGTCACGCTTGAGCTCGGCGAGCGACGTCTCGTCGGCGAAAGCGATGCTCCCGCCTCGGGTGATCTCGAGGCGGATCGCCGTGGAACCGTCCGGCAGCGAGTCGGAGAGCACGAGCACCGGCCCGAGCGCGCAGCTCCCGTCGTACACCTTTGCCTGCGGCAGGTAGAGCGGGTTCTCGCCCTCAATGTCGCGCGAGCTCACGTCGTTGCCCGC
>SLST01000273.1 GCA_007130265.1 Spirochaetales bacterium | reverse complement strand
CTCGGGGGAATCGCTGGTCCGCAACCTCGCACGCGGCCGTGAGCTCTCTCGCGCCTTCGGCGCGGAGCCAATGTCCGTCGGGTACGTGGTGGACGTGTTCGGGCACGCCTCGCAGATGCCCCAGCTCCTCCGCGGATTCGGGATCGACTCCGCGGTCCTCTTTCGCGGCATTGGCGACTACCCGAAGGATCTCTTCCGGTGGCTCGGGCCCGACGGCTCGGAGCTCCTCACCGCGAAGCTCGATCCGGACCGGTGCTACAGCAACTTCTACTTCGCGCTCAGATGGCCGTTCGACGGCAGGCCCTACGAGGAGGAGGAGCTCGCCCGGCGAGCATCCGAGCTCTTCGACATGATGGAAGACCGGGCCGTGTCGGGCAATCTGCTGATGATGGACGGTGTTGACCACATTGAGATCGAGCCCGAGCTTCCGCGCCTGCTCGACCTGATCCGCAGACGATTCCCGGACACCATCGTGCACCACACTCGGCTCGAGGAGTATTTTGACGCCCAGAGCCGGGCGATCGCGGCGGGCGAGCTCAAGGTGGGCGAGCTCGAGCAACTGCGTGGTCGGCTCTATCGCATTGGCCGTCGCGGGCTGAACAACCGCGTCCTGAAGAACACCCTCTCCTCGATGGTGCACCTCAAGCAGGCGAACGACCAGTGCGAGACGCTCCTCACGCGGTTCGTCGAGCCCTTCCTGGGGCTCCTTCCGGCCGCCGCTGCCGCCGGATACCGCGGCTTCGTACGCGAAGCGTGGCGCCTGTTGATGCACAACCATCCGCACGACTCGATATGCGGTTGCTCGATCACCGCCGTGCACCAGGACAACGAGCACCGGTTCAAGCAGGTGCGCGAGATCGCCGCAGACGTATTCGGGTCTCTGCATCGGGACCTGCTGCGCTCGGCCTCGCGGCGAGGCGACGCGCGACGCGCGGTGCTGCGCGTCTACAATGCGGGGCAGTCCCCGATCGAGGGACTCGTCGAAGCGGACCTGCGGCTCGACCCCGCGTGCAGCGAGAACGTTCGTCTCCACGATCGCGACGCCAATCCGGTACCCCTGCAGGTGATCGGCGTCGAGCACGACGTCACGGACGTGGAGACGCAGACGAGACGCCTGCCCCGTTTTATCCGCTCCACCGTCGTGCGCGTGGCCTTCCGGGCGAGTCTTCCCCCGGTCGGGTACGCCGACTTCGAGTACGAGCAGCTGCCGTCACGACCGCCCGATCACGGGGAGTACGCGTTCAACGGATTCAGCCCGCCGGCGCGGCCCCAGGGAACGCTCAGACGCGGTCCGGGGAAATGGGAGACCGACTTCTTCCTGATACAGGAATCGCCCGGCGGCCTGTCGCTCACCGACAAAGCCTCGGGCCGCACGCTGTCGCCGCTCTTCTGGTACGAGGACGACGGCGACACCGGAGACGGCTGGAACTACGTCCCGCCCTCGGCAGGAGATCAACGGTACTCCACGCGCGGCCTCGCTGCGCCGGTGACCGTGGAGGCCGACGGCCCCCATGCGGTCCGGCTTCGCGTGGACCACACCATGATGCTCCCCTCCGCGACGGACGGCCTGCGCCGGTCCGACGCCCGGACCCCGTTCGAGATCAGGACGACGCTCACCTTTCTGCGCGACCGCCCGCTCGTCTCGGCCGCCGTCAGCCTCACGAATACCTGCGCCGGTCACCGGCTTCGGCTTCTCGTCCCCGCGCCGTTCGATACCCGGTGGTTCCACCACGCGACACCGTTTGCGCTCGACCGGTCCGAGATCGGGCGCGAGGACGACGCCGATTCGATGGAGCCGGAGACCGGCGTGGTGCCCAACCAGGGCGCCATCATCCTCTCGGACTCGCGGGGGGCGATGGGTCTGTACAACCGGGGGCTCTACGAATGCGAGGTTATAGACGGTGACGACCTCGCCGTGGCGGTCACCCTTCTTCGCTCCTTCGCTTCCGAAGTGGGACGCAGCCGCGGCGAGATGAGCTTCCTTCTGAGGCCGCTGCACTACGAGGTCGCCTTCGACTTCGGCGAGGCAGGCGTCACGCCCGAGCAGATGCTCGTGCGAGGCGCCGACTGGCGCTGCGGCCTGCGCTCGCTCTGCTCGAGCGCGGGCCCAGCCGCGAGCCCGCCGGTCCGGGACGAGGGGGGTGAGTACCACCCCTCGCGGTCTCTCCTCAGGCTCGATGGACCGGTCGTGCTTTCGTCCATTCGCCATCGCGACGACGGAACGATGCTCGTGCGCGTGTTCAACCCGGCTCTTGAACCCGTCTCGGCCGAGCTCACCTTCGAGTCGTCCGTGCGCTCGATCACCGCGCTCATGCCGGACGAGGAGACACCGGATGACACCATCGGCGTAGAGAGTGTTCGGCCGGGTACCGTCCGGCTGCGGATGCGCGGTGCGGCAATCGGTACGGTTGCCGTCATACTGGAGGGATCGTGATACGCGTACCCGTCGGAACCTGTCTCGCCGAGCTCGAGATCGTGCTCGAGCGCCTCCGGGCGACCATCTACGAGCAGGTTGTTTCGCTCGACGTGCAGGCGTGGGTCACGCCTGAGCCCGTAGGGTGGGCCGAGCGGCGCTCCGGGGCGAGGCGCGCCCTCGGACTCGGGGAGAGCTGGGGTAGCCTCTTCGACTGCGCCTGGTTCCGCTTCACCGCACAGATACCGGATCCCCCTGCAGCCGGTGATCTGGTGGCACTCATTGACGTTAACGGGGAGCTACTCGTCGTCGACGGTGAGGGACTCCCGTTCGTCGGGCTGACCTGCAAGGCCTCGACGTTCGACGCGAAGCTCGGAGAGCCGGGCAAGACCGTGCTTCGGCTTACCCCCGCGCACTGCAGCAGCGGCAAGGTCGAGATATGGGCCGACGCCGGATGCAACGACCTGTTCGGCAACCACGTAGACGGGGGACGCGTGCGCGAAGCCTCGATCGCCCGGTGTCGAACCCCATTGCGCGATCTCTCCTACGACCTTGAGGTGCTTCTCGACTGGCTTCGTAACGCGGACCGCGACGGGAGCGAATATCGTCGGATTCTCGACGGGTGCCTCGAGGCGGCGCTCAGGCTTCCATTGATCTCTGAGCAGCCGGCTGCCCTGGGTGAGGCGCTACGGCTCACGCGCGCGCTGCTGCAGGGAACCGACGGGCATAGACGATTCTCGATCGACGCGATCGGGCATGCCCACATCGACCTCGCCTGGCTCTGGCCGCTCCGT
>SLST01000585.1 GCA_007130265.1 Spirochaetales bacterium | reverse complement strand
GAAGTTAAGCCCTCCTGCGCCGATGGTACTGCGGCACAAGCCGTGGGAGAGTAGGTCGTTGCCAGGCTTTTTTTTGTTCAAACGAAGCCTGGAAACATGCAGAGACGGAGTCTCTGCGCGGGCGTGACGCGTTGGGCACGGTGTGATACGTTTCGGACATGAATGGCTACGCGGTTCTGACCGCCTCCGGTTCGGATCGGGTCGGCATTGTGGACGACGTGTCTGCGGTGCTGCTTGATCATGGGTGCAACATCGAGGAGAGCCGGATGTCGGTGCTCGGTGGCGAGTTCGCGCTGATCCTGTTGGTGTCGGGGGATCAGGAGAGAATCAACCAGCTCCTCGAGCGCGTGAACGAGATCGGCAGGGGCATCGACCTTCAGATGAGCGGACGGACCACCGGTCCGCACGCATCCGACCCGCATGGACGCCCCTACGCGATTGAGTGCGTTTCGCTCGACACTCCCGGCATCGTACACTCGGTCACAGGCCTGCTTCGACGCCGGGGGATCAACATCGACGAGCTGGAGACCGTTACCACGGGGGCGCCGTTTACCGGCGCTCCGATGTTCCGGATGAGTATCGTCGCGATTGTGCCGCCGGGCGTCGAAGTCGGCCGGTTGCGCAACGAGCTCGGCGAAATCGCGTCGGCCCAGGATCTCGACATATCGATGAAACCGATCGTCATTGGGCCGGAGGAGTGACCGGATCCTCGAGGGCGATCAGTCCTGTCGCTGCAGCGGCATTCGGGTGCGTTCGGCTTCGTAGCGAGCGCCATCAGGGGTTCTGAGGAACGCGGCATTGATCGCCTCTATCTGAGAGTTTACCGCGTCCATGTCGATGCGGCCGTTCGTGTCGAAGAAACGCTTCGCGTGCGAGTCTTCGAGCAGACGGAAGTTCAGATCACACCACAGATCAGTGTACTCAGGGTCATCGGGACGGATCTGTTCTCCTGACTGGTCGTACTCGTAGACACGATACGCGAGCGGCAGACCGTGCGTGCGGCAGATGATCGGGCGCGCTTCGTAGACGGTGCATGCTCCGTCCTTCTCGAGCATGGCACACTTGCTCGAGTTGCCCGACGCAGAGAAGGTCCCGTGTACCGACCGATCGACCGATTGGCCGGCGGGAATCCTGCTGCGACCGTGTTGCGCGGGTGCCAGCGCCGACGCATGGGCCGACCACCGGCGCAGTGCCTCGCGTTCGATCGGCAGAACCTCAATCGCCTCACAACAGAAGGAGCATCCGCGACGGCATTGGAGGTGTGAAGCATATCGCTCTGTGAGCTCGGTGACCAGTTCTGTGATGCGTGCGCGCAGCGCGAGGTACGCGGCCACAGGCTCGGACTCCACGATCGAGCTCACGGTTAGCCTCCGGAAAGAAGCCCGCTCGCGGCGATCGCGAGCAGCAGGAACTCGAGGAACGCGATGAGCGCGTACGTCCGGCGACCGGCTCGCAGGTAGAAGAACGAAGCCGCGCCGACAACGATCATGGAACCGGCCGGGAAGAGTATGAGCGAGGCGAATACGAGGATTGGGCCCTGCTCGAGATCGCGGACCCATTGCCATCCCAAGGCTCGTCCGGTCTCTGCCGCGTAGTTGCGCGCGCTGAGATGCCAGACCTCCGGGACCTGTGCAACGTCGACGACGGCCGGCAGCACGCGACCCACATAGAGCACGAAGGTCACAAAGATCGCCGCGAGCGCAATGCGTACGACCCACATGAGCATTCTGGCGTACACGAGCTGGACCGGGTCTACCGTCAGGCGTCGGTCTCGAGCATTGTCGTTCATCCGACCACCTGCAGGACTCCGGCAACGAGCGACCGTACTCCGGAGACGGTCAGCAACCCGATGACCACGTATCTGATCATACGGGCGCGCACCCGCGGAAGCAGATGCGCTCCGACGCGGGTCCCCAGCATCATGCCCGCGACCGACGGGACGGCGATCAGGGGCAGCACCGCCGCGCTGTTCAGGTATACCCAGCTCGCCGCGCTTGCATTCAGCGTCATGATAAAGGCACTCGAACCCACCGCGACCTTGAGCGGCGCGCCGAGGAGGAGATTGAGCGCCGGGACGTTGGCCCAGCCGGCGCCCACGCCGAACATCCCGCCGACTATTCCGATCACCAGGTAGATCAACAATCCCAATGGCATGCGATGGACCGTCCAGCGGACGGCCCGGCCAAGGCTCTCCTCGAAGTAACTGCTGCCCACCCCGAGAAAGCCCGCCAGAGCGTCGGGCTGTGAGACTGTCGGGAAGTCCGCTCGCGAGGCGGTCATCATGAGGATGACGATCCCGAGGATCGCGATGCCGAGGAGTCCCTCGACGATACCCGTCGGCAGGGCAAGTCCGAGGAAGGCTCCGGCAATCGATCCGACTGAGCCGAACAGGGCCATCGGGAGTCCCAGTCGGACGTCTCCGATTCCCCGACGCAGGAGCACGGGTGTGGCGCTGAGTGCGCCGCAGAGCGCGACCATGAGGCCCGCGCCGCGAACGAAATCGAAGTGAAAGGGGAAAACCGCCGAGACGATCGGCACGAACATGACGCCGCCGCCGACTCCCCCGATGACGGCGATAATCCCGAGCAGGAGTGTGAAGCCGAACAGCAGCGCCGCCCAACCCCACCACGGGAGCGATGCCTGAAGGAGTCCGGCGCGCGTGTAGGTCGCGCCTTCGTCGGCGGCGATCGCTGCGACGGCGATGATCAGGAAGAGTATGACCGTGAGGTATCGCTTCATGAGTAGGTGCACAGTACGTCGGGAGACCCGGCGTGTCAAAGGGGCGACGTCTGATTGTCGCCTTGCCGGCCGCAGGGCCGGTGCGACCTTCCACGACAGCCCCGCGATTGGGCGCTTGCACGAACCGGAGCGCTCGTCTATCTTAGGGCCATGGTGGACGCCGGCACCTCACAGCTCGTGACGTTTCAGCTCGGTGACGAGCAGTATGGCATCGATATCATGGAGGTCGAGGGCATCGTCAAGATCGAGGATGTGCGCGCGGTCCCCAACGCACCACGGTACGTGGAGGGCATCCTCAACCTCCGCGGTGAGATCATACCGGTGATCAGCCTCCACCGCCGTTTCCAGATCAAACAGGCCGTCCTCTCTGAAGAGGACAGGCTGCTCAGCGGATTTGTGATCATCAATCTGGAGGGTCGGCGGCTGGCAGTGAGAATCGACAGGGTCTCAGGCGTCGTCACGATTGCCACCGAGGAGATT
>SLST01000074.1 GCA_007130265.1 Spirochaetales bacterium | reverse complement strand
TCGCGGTGCCTACCAGATCATCGTCGAGCGGCTCGAGCTCGCGGGTGTGGGTCGGATTCTCGCGATGCTCGAGGAACGCAAGCGCGCGCTCGCCGCCGAAGGACTTTTCGACGAGTCGCGCAAGCGTCGGCTGCCGGTCCTCCCGCGGAGGATCGCGCTCGTGACCTCGCCGACCGGGGCCGCTCTGCGGGACATCCTCCAGGTGATCGGCCGCCGCAACGCAGGCGTTGACCTCGTGATCTGTCCCGCGGCGGTACAGGGAGACCGTGCGGCCGAGCAGATCGCCAGGATGGTCGAGATCGCCGGTGTGCACCGCCTTGGGGATGTCGTCATCGTGGGACGCGGCGGCGGTTCGCTCGAGGACCTCCTGCCCTTTTCCGACGAGCGGGTCGTTCGCGCGATCGCCGCGTGCGAGGTTCCGGTGATCTCAGCCGTGGGGCACGAGATCGACTGGGCGCTCAGCGACTACGCGGCGGACCTGCGAGCTCCCACCCCCTCCGCCGCGGCGGAGCTCGTCGCCGCGAGCCGCGAGGAACTCGTCGTTCGCGTGCGCGAGCTCGGACGATCAATCGTCGGCCGTTTCCTCGAGCGGTACCGTCACGCAAGACTTCTCATGCGGCAGTTCTCCGCGCGTGAGCTGTACCGGTCGTACTTGATGGTCGCCCAGCCGACGATTCAGGAGATCGACCGGCTTCGCGAGGAGCTCGCCGACGCGATGAGCGACCGGCTCTCGAGCGATCGCCATCGTCTCGAGATCGCCCGACGAGAGCTCGCGTCGGTCTCTCCGGCGAAGATCGTCGAGCGGGGGTACGCGATAGCGAGGGATGCGGGAGGCACCATCGTGACCGACGCCTCCCGGCTGCGGCCGGAGGATGCGCTTCACGTGACGCTTCGCACCGGAAGTGTAGACACGAAGGTCGAACGTATTCGCGACGGAGGTTGATGTGAAGAGTTTTGAGGAGCGGCTCGAGCGGCTCGAACAGATCAGCGCCGGAATACGCGACGGGGAGATACCGCTCGAAGATGCGGCCGTGCTCTTCGAAGAGGGCGTGAAGCTCTCACGCTCACTCGATCGCGATCTCCAGCGTATCGAGCGCCGCGTTCAGCAACTGGTGAACGAACCCGTGACGTCGGACGAGAAGCCAGTCCTCGAGTTGTTTCCCGAACTCGGTGAGATGGGCGGCCAGACGCCCGGCGAGTCGGAATAGCCTATCTCGCAAGACGGGCGCGCAGGCCCTCAGACACAATCAGACGGTGCCCCGCGCGTATACCAAGCCGACTGAAGGTGCTCTGGTTGACCTCGAGCGCGTAACGCGCCGCCTCGCGCGAGGGAACCGGTTCGAGCGAGAGTGGCTCCATGTCATGAATCTCCCGGATGACCCAGCGCTCGTCGATGTACGCGATCGACAGCGGCAAGGGAGTGTCCTTCATCCAGAATGCCCTCATGGCGCTCTCCTCGAACACGAAGAGCATCCCGTGTCGCTCGTCCAGCTCGGTCCGGTGCATCAGTCCGCGACGGCGCGCTTCAGGAGTGTCGGCGACCTCCACCAGGAACTCCTGCCCGGCGATCGTGACCGCGTAGCGCTCCTCTGCCTCACCGCAGGAGGTGAGGAGGGCCAACATCGCCGCGAGTAATCCCATGCGCATGAGACGGTTCATAGCTGTTCAAGGAACCGTTCGCGAGTGATCGCGTCAAGGGCCTCTTCGGCCCTGCCGGCCTCTACCCGTGCGTTCAGCGCAGGGAGATCGATGTACTTGACGGTCAACGGTCGCTCGAGCGTCACCCGGGTTGAGGCGTCCTCCCAGACGGCCTGGCCCGGATCGAGCCGGAGGGGCTCCCCGTACTGCGATACGAGACTCTCATAGACCGAGAAGTAGTCCAGACGTCGACGGTCGAGCATCAGCGAGAGTATCGCGAGCGAGTCGTTCTGGAACTGGAGTACGGCGCGGTCAATGAAGGCGCGGCCTTCGGTCTCGATCAGGGGGATCTCGGTGAGCGGGAGGAACTGGACGTCGGGGTCTCCCCGGTACCGGAAGCTCGGATCGTCCTGCAGCGCCCGTTTCGCTTCGTCGATCCCCATCCCAAGCTCGATAGATGAGAATCCGCGCTGGAGTTCCTGCGGCACGCCGGAGGCCGATGCGATGACGAGCAGCAGTAGCACGAAAGGACCCCTGGAACAAAGGTTCATCACTCTTAGTTTCGTCAGAAACCTCGATTCAGTCGAGCAGCTTCGCTATACTAGAAGCGTGAAGACACGATCCGTCTTTCTCGTCGCCGCGGCGGTTCTGCTCGCAGCATGCACGAGCACGCCGCAGCCGGTGCTCTCCGGGACGTCCACTTCATCCGCCGGCGACACGACTCCGCACGCCGATCGGCAGGCCGAGCGCACACCGAGCCTCCGCGTCCTGAGCGACCCTGACGGAGCAACGGTGTATCTCGACGGACGGCGCCAGGGCACCACGCCGCTCACGGTAGAGGAAGCGCGACCCGGGCACTATCTGCTCCGGGTCGAGAAGAGCGGCTACTACGAGTCGCGGCAGTGGATAGAGATCTCGAACACGAGCACTCTCGTGATCAGGATCGAGCTCCAGCTCATTACGGGATTCCTCGACGTCACCCTCGAGCCGTCCGATGCGACGCTCACCGTAGGCGATGAGCGCATACGCGACGGGTTCATCGAGCTTCCGGTAGGGACCCACCGCGTTCAAGCCCGGGCTTTCGGCTACGAGGCGCAGACCGAAACCGTGCGCATTACCGCGCGAAGCGTTACGCGCTTGTCCATGGTGCTCGATCGCTCCCCGTTCCGCATCAGCGCTCTTGAGGCGTGGCGCGCCGCCTTCAGTCCGCTGAGCCCCGGCACCGTCGGGACAACCCGCATCTCGTACCGCGTCAGCGCGCCGGGAACCGGGGAGCTTATCGTCCGCGACGAGGACGGTGCGGTCGTGCGGCGGGTCGCGCAGGGCCCCTTTACCGACTGGGCGCAGTCCCATCGTTGGGACGGGACCGACGACGAGGGTCGGATCGTCCCTGACGGCACCTATACGGTCGAGATTACAGGCGTTGGTAACGATGGACGCGTCGAGTATCTGTCGACCCGCGTCACTGTGGATCGGGCGCTTCTCGTTCGCTACCGATCGGTGTGGACCGCGACGCCGGGACTCCTCTATGCTCCGACGCGCACGGCACTGCCCGGAGGTCAGACCCAGATCGCCGCACAGCTCGGCGT
>SLST01000445.1 GCA_007130265.1 Spirochaetales bacterium | reverse complement strand
CTCGCGGACACCTTTGGAGCGCACGGGTTCGTTCCCATAGACACGCCCATCCTCGAGTACACCGAGATCCTGCTCGGCAAGGGCGGCGGGGAGACCGACAAGCAGATCTACCGGTTCGAGGACCAGGGCGGGCGCGACGTGGCGATGCGCTACGACCTCACCGTCCCCTTCGCCCGGTATATGGCGGCGCATCTGCACGAGCTCTACCTCCCCTTCCGCCGCTTCCACATGGCAAAGGCGTTCCGCGGCGAGAACACCCAGCGGGGGCGCTACCGCGAGTTCGTTCAGTGCGATTTCGACATCGTCGGAACCGACGCAGCGAGCGCGGATTTCGAGATCGTCACAATGATCGATGCAGCGTTCGTAGCCATGGGGGTGAACGACGTGCGCGTCCACTTCGCGCACCGCGGGGTCTTCAACGCGCTTCTGTCAGCACTGGAGGTGCCGAGCGGGACCGACGAGGTACTGCGGGTCGTCGACAAGCTGCGCAAGATCGGCGAGCAGGCGGTTCGCGAGGAGCTCGAGGAGCTCATCGGTTCGCAGGCGGCCGAACGGGTCATCGCGCTCGTTTCGTGCGAGGGCACCAACGGAGAGATCGTGCGACAGATGCGCGAGCTCGTGCCGTCTGCCGGCGAGGCGGTCGCGCGGATCGAGGCGGTCGTCTCCGCAGCCGATGCGCTCGGTCTCGGCGGGCGCATCGTCCTCGACCCGTCAATCACGCGCGGGCTCGACTACTACACGGGGATCGTCTTCGAGACCTTTCTCACCACGCTACCGGAGATCGGGTCGGTCTGCTCCGGCGGCCGCTACGACGACCTCGCGGGCCTCTACACGAAGGAACGGCTGCCCGGGGTGGGGGCGTCGATCGGGCTCGACCGGCTCATGGCCGCCCTCGCCGAGATCGGGGCCTCTTCGCCGCGTACCGGCGCGGCGGACGCGCTCGTCCTCTGTCTCGAAGAGTCGCTCATGGCGCACTACCACCTGATTGCGCGGAACCTGCGGGAGGCCGGGCTTCGCGTTGAGGTCTACCCCGACCCGAAGAAGCTCGCCTCGCAGTTCGCCTTCGCCGAGAAGAAGGGAATCCCCGCGGCGGTGATCTGCGGACCGCAGGAGCACTCGGCGGGGACGGTCAACGTGCGGGACCTCGGCAGTCGCTCGAACACCGAAGGCGTACGGCTTGACGAGGCGGCCGCAGTCGTACGCGCCGTCGTCGCAGGCGGCGGATAACAGGCTCAGAACCGGTCCCAGAGAATCGTCGACGGCTCCTGGTCGGGAAAGAGCACGGGAAGAAGATCCCCCGCATCGCCGGAGAGCTCGATTCCCGCCTGACGGCAGACGCGCACCGGGTCGCCGTCTCCTGTCACGAGACGCACGAGATCCGCGCCGGCGGCGATCCTCCCGTCCGGAAGCGCTTCGTCGCCACCGGCATCCCGAATCACCTCGACCCGTCCGTCTATGAGATCGAGCACCACACGATCCCGGTCCCCCTCGAGTGCGAGCCTGCCGCGGTAGCCCCGCAACGGACTCGCCGCAAGGCGCCGGGCGAGCTCGGGAGCGATCTTCTCGAAGGTGCGTCGGAGGTTGACGATCTTCATCATCGGCCCGCCTCCGGCATGCCGATCGACGACCTTCCGGTGGGTCAGCGTCTGCAGATACTCGCCGAGCCGTGAGCGCGGCGGGACGAAGACGAACTCGATCTCCGGACACACCTCTGCGCACGCGCGCCTGCGGGCAATCTCGACGATCGTCTCCGGGTCGCCCGCGCAATCGGCGACCTGGTACGACTCGCCGTCGGCGCCCCCCACCACATACCCGTCGGCAAAGCGGTAGACGGTGAACTTCTCCGGCATCCGGTTCGTGAGATAGGTCGGGCGAACGTAGGTGCCGGTGACGCCTTCGTTCTCACGGTTGGAGAGCTCCGCGAGCTGGCCGGCTACGAGGTCGCTCGCGCGACCGGTGATCTCCTCGTACGAGATCGCCAGATCGGTTGCCTTCACATCCTTCGTCTTCAGGACGGTCCGGATCTCATCGAAGGCGCACACGTATCCAAACCGCTGGTAGTAGTTCGGGATCCCGAAGAGCAGACTCAGGTCGTATCCGGCCGCGCTCATCCCCTCCACCGAGTCACGCGCAGTGCGCTCCATCAGCCCCTTCTTCCGGTGCGGCGCGAGCGTCGCGACCGCCCCGATCCCGGCGACCCGCACCACCGAAACGCCGATTCGCATGCTGAAGTCCCACACGCCAAAGTGGGTGGCAACCTCCCCGTCGACGACGCCGATCCTCGACGCCTTCCAGTCGTAGGGGCTGTGTCCGATGTAGCCCTCCCTCGCGAACTCGACCTGGCCCCAGTAGGTGCTGAAGGTCCGGGCAAAGAGGTCGGTGAGTGTGTCAAGATGATCGGCGGGGGCCGGTGCGATCAGGTCCATGCGCCTTTATACCAGCCGCCGCGCGCGGTCGGCAAGCGCGCGGCGAGAGACGGCGCGCGTGTTTCACGACCGACGGCCTGCGTGGTACGCTCGAGCTATGGAACCCCACGAGCTTCCCGTCTACCAGCAGCGCGATCGGATCCTCTCGACACTCGCGACCAACCAGGCGGTGGTCGTCGAGAGTCCCACCGGAAGCGGCAAGACGACCCAGCTTCCGGTCATCCTCCACGAGGCGGGCTACGGACGCAACGGCGTGATCGGCGTGACGCAGCCAAGGCGGATCGCGGCGGTGAGCGTGTGCGAGTACATCGCACGGCAGCTCGGCGAGGCGATTGGCGAGACGGTCGGGTACAAAATGCGGTTCGAAGACCGCACAACGGCGGCGACCCGACTGAAGATCATGACCGACGGCATCCTCCTCCAGGAAATCAAGTTCGACTATCGGCTCTCGCAGTACGGCGTGATCGTCGTCGACGAGGCGCACGAGCGGAGTCTCAACATCGACTTCATCCTGGGGCTGCTCAAACGCCTGCTGCGAAGCCGTCCCGAGTTCAAGGTGCTCGTCTCCTCGGCCACGATCAACGCGGAGATCTTTAGCGAGTACTTCGACTCCTGCCCGATTGTGCGAATCGACACCCCCATGTACCCGGTCCAGGTCGTCTACGACCCGCCCGCGGTCGATTCCGACCCGGAAGCGCTCGTGCACAAGATCACCGACATCGTCTCGCGGATCATGGACGAGGGGCGCGAAGGCGACATTCTCGCCTTCCTGTCGGGCGAGGCGATCATAAAGGACACGATCCTCG
>SLST01000267.1 GCA_007130265.1 Spirochaetales bacterium | reverse complement strand
TCGTTGTGGAACGCCGCATCGGCGGGAATGGATGCCGCCGATATCCTGACGGTTCTCGACCTCTACGGCCGCTTCCCGGTGCCGGATAACGTACGGTTCTTCGTCGACGACACGATTTCGCGGTTCGGCAAGATTCGGTTGCGGGAGACCGACGACGATCGCCGGCTGTTTCTCGACGTGCCCGACGAGGCGGTACGGCAGGAGCTGATCACGAACAAGCGCGTGTCCCGGTACCTGACGCCTCACGACCGCGACGATCGCTCGGGTTTCCTGGTAGAGCTCTACGACCGTGGCACGATCAAGCAGGAGTTCATACAGGTCGGCTATCCGGTCAAGGACGAGGCGCCGCTTGTGGAGGGAGATCCGCTCGAGATGGGGCTGCGGGAACGCACGGCGAACGGCCAGGCGGCGTTCGCGGTGCGCGACTACCAGGACGAGGCCGCACGCTCCTTCTACGGAACCGGGCGTCCGGGAACCGGGTACGGGACGGTCGTACTCCCCTGCGGCGCAGGGAAGACGATCGTCGGCATGAGAGCCATGGAGATCGTCGGCGCAAACACCCTGATTCTCACGACGAATGTGGCGGCGGTCCACCAGTGGGTCGATGAGCTGCTCGACAAGACGAGCCTCAACGAGGACGACATAGGTGAGTATTCCGGCGACCGGAAAGTCATCAGGCCGGTGACGGTTGCCACGTACCAGATTCTCGTGTGGCGCAAGGACCGTGAGGAAGAGTTTCCCCACTTCCGGCTCTTCACCGAAAGGAAGTGGGGACTGATCATCTACGACGAAGTCCATCTCCTGCCGGCCCCGGTCTTCCGCGTCACCGCGGAGATCCAGGCGGTTCGGCGGCTCGGGCTCACCGCGACCCTGGTGCGTGAAGATGGACGGGAATCCGACGTTTTCAGCCTGGTGGGACCCAAACGATACGACGTTCCCTGGAAGGAACTGGAACAGAAGGGCTGGATAGCGGAGGCGAACTGCTACGAGATCCGGATAGATCTGCCGGACAGTATGCGCATCGAGTACGCGACAGCCGACAAGCGCGGGAAGTTTCGCGTAGCGAGCGAGAACCCGCGGAAGCTCGAGATCACGCAACAGATCATCGAGAATCACCGTGAGGACGCGATCATGGTGATCGGTCAGTACCTCAGCCAGCTGAACGCGCTCGCCGAAGCGCTCCAGGCGCCGCTCATCACCGGCAAGACGCCGAACCCTGAACGCGAGCGGATCTACGCCGCCTTCAGAAAGGGTGAGGTTCAGGTGATCGTCGTCAGCAAGGTTGCGAACTTCGCGATCGACCTGCCGGACGCCTCGGTCGCGATCCAGGTTTCGGGCACGTTCGGATCGAGGCAGGAGGAGGCGCAACGTCTCGGGAGAATCCTTCGGCCCAAACGGAAGAACTCGTACTTCTACTCGATCATCTCACGCTACACCACTGAAGAGTCGTTCGCCGCGAACCGTCAGAAGTTCCTGACGGAACAGGGGTACAAGTACCATATAGAGCTCTGGGACACCGATGACTGATTTCAAGAGCGCGCTCCTCACTCTGGCGGATGACGCGTTTTTCGGACTCGTCAGAAACTATCTCGGGCCGGTCAAGACGCCCTTCAACAAGCATGATCTGATCGATCGACTCGTCACATTCCTGCGGCACGAGCATATTCAGGAACGGATCATTGAGCTGATCGACGACGACGACGCGGAGCTGCTCACGGCGATCTCCGTACTCGGTGGGCCGGATTTCGACGAGATCCACCTCTTCTTCGCCGGCGAGCGGAGTTATCTCGATCTTCACCAGCGACTCCTGAACCTCGAGGATCGGCTGCTGATCTACCGCACGGGAGAACAGCTGCGTATCAACCCGGTCGTCTCCGAGCTGCTCGACCGGCGAGTCATCCGACCGGAGCTTGTTTTTGCCTCCCGCGCGCTTCGGTCCGCGGAGAACGTCCGCGAACCGTGGCTCACAGACACGCTGCTGGTCTCTTTCTGCGCCTACCTCCATGAATCACCGGATATTTTTCGGGCCGACGGCTCGCTGCGGAAACGGGCATTGACCGATCTGAGACACCGCCTGCCCTCGCTCACCGAGCCGATCGGGCTCGCCGGTTCGCGCCCCCGGGTTGCTGCGCTCGTTGACACGCTGATCGCCGCAGGCGCCGTGTTGGACGACGGCGGGCTCCATCCGATACCCGAGGTATGGGAACGGCTCGCGGAGTTCTCGCCGATGCGTCGGAATGTGGCGCTCGTCGCTGCAGCCGCTCGGGGTAAACCGGTATCCGACGGTCCGCTCCTTGACGCGATCGAGCGGGTGCTCACCTGCCTCCCGGGCGACCGCGCCTTAGAGGCCCTGAGTATCGAGCGGCTGCTTCTGATCGCCGTCCCGGAGCTGGGGCCGGAGACCTGCCGGCGCATCCGCGAAGAGCTCACCGCCGTGGGCATGCTCGACGCGGTCGATGCCACATACCTCGCCGTCGCCGCGTCACGTGTTGAGCCCGCCGCCGAGTCCGCCAAGCCGCTCATCGTGCAGCCCAACTTCGACATCACGATGCCCGAGGAGTTCGGCTTCTCAGACGGACTGTTCGTCGCGCGTATCGCCAGGCTGACCCGTCACGACCGATATCCGCACTTCGCGCTCACGAAGGACCGTTTCGCCACGGCACTCCGATCCGGTCTCGAAGTCGAGGAAGCAATCGCTCGGTTGAGCACGCTTGCGAACGATCGTGTACCGCAGAACGTGGCGGTCACGATGCGCAGCTGGGCCGGCGAGCACGAGAGCGTCCGGCTGTTCAAGGGAGTGGTTCTGACGGTCGAACGGGCTCGACGCCACGCCGTCGAGCACTCCGAACCGGTGCGAGCGCTTATCCGCCGGGAGCTGGCCCCCGGAGTGTACTTCGTCGACGAACAGGACGTGGACGCGCTTCAGGCGGCGCTCGCGGATGCCGGCATCGAGCTCGTGCCGGAGATCGCAGCGCAACCGCACCGGCTCGCCGATGCTCCCGCGCCGGATGTCCCCGCGCAGGACCCGGATCGCATCAGAGCTTTCGGCCGCCTGTTCCGCAGCGCCAGGCCATCCGGGACGGAGGAATGGTCGGCGACGACCGACGCAGCGTGGCGGCGGGAGGTCGAGGTTCGCCTGAAGGACGCATCGCTGAGCGAAGAACAGCGCCAGGAGCTAAGCGGACGCGTGCGGCAGAAACTGATCCTCAGCCCCGACCAGATAGACCCGGGATCGCTGAAGTCGGAGAAGACCGAAGCCCGGGGCCTCGACTACGTCGGGAAGGTCCGGATCATCGAGCAGGCGATCCGAACCGGCATGTCTCTACTGGAAATCATCCAGCGGATGGAGGACGGAACGCCGCGACGCAGACTGGTGGAACCGCTCGATCTCGAGAAGCGAGGGAGCGAGCTGATGCTCGTGGGCGAGGAGCTTCCTGAGCGTACACGGATTGAACTTTTCGTACGAAAACTGGGGTTGGTGCGTCGGCTTCGCTCAGGGCTCGTCAGACGTCAGGCCCGCCGGCAGTAGCGATCGACCGGTACAACTCGTACTGGGCGGCAGCCTGGGCGGCGAACATCCGATCTCCGGTGACGACGCGACAGCCTGCATGTGCGGCCCGCACGATGAGCGGCGTCTGCGGCGGCGTGTAGACGATGTCATACACGACCTCGTGTCCGCGGAAATGGTACCACGGAACCGGATCACCCTCGCCGTTCATACCGACGCTCGTGGTGTTCACCACGATGTCGACGGTGGGAGCCGACGCCGAAACGCCCTCGCTCCCCTGCTCGAGCACGTCTACCGTACCATCCACGCCCAGCCCCGCGAGGTCGCCCGCGAGCGCACGCGCATGCGAGGCGGTACGATTCCAGATCGAGACCTTCGCACCGCGCGAGAGAAGCGCGTATCCAACCGCTCGGGCCGAACCTCCGGCGCCGAGCAGAAGCACGGAAGCGCCGCGCAGCGGATCGTCAAGCACCTCGTCAAGCGGTGCGAGGAACCCGATCACGTCGGTATTCACCCCGCGCCAGCCCGAAGGGGTTCGCAGGACCGTGTTGCACGCCTGTGCGGCCCGCACGTCGTCGCCCATCTGCGACAGCAACGCGAGAACGCCACGCTTGTGCGGAATCGTCACGGAGAAGCCCGACAGCGGCAGCGCGTCGGCGAGCTCGAACAGCGGCGCAACAGCGTCGACGAGCACCGGGACGTAGACCGCGTCGATCCCCTCCTCGGCGAACCGTCCGTTGTGATAGGCGGGGCTACGCGAGTGGGCGATGGGGTTCCCCACGACCGCGAACCAACGCGTGGAGTCGCGATGGGACGCGAGGCGGTAGAGCTCGCTCAGCGCCCGCGGAGTGAGGTGCCCCGGGGCAGCGCTCTCCCCGGGAGCAGAGGCAAAGGTGAGCATGTTGCCCAGTCTGCGAGTGAGAATCCGCGAGGGAACCCCGAACGGACCCATCCCGAGGAGAACGTGCGGCAGATCGCGCAGGCGATCCGCGGCGCGGAAGATCGCCACTAGCTCCGCGGTGCTCTGCGGGGTCACCGCGACCTTGGCGACCTCCCCCGGATTGCGTGGTAGCGTGCTCGCGAGTCGCTCAAGGTTCGCGGGTGTGCCTTTGAGGTCGTGAAGCGAGCGGACGATCGTCGCGCCCGACCGTTCTGCGTCGACGGTGGGCAGGTCGGACTCGAGATCGACGAGATCAAAGCCGGCGCGCGACAGGCGGTCGAGCAGGATACGACGCTTCGACTCTTCGCCTGTCCATCGTCCGCCATCAGCCTCACGACGGATGGTACCCAGTACCTTCAACCCGGACGAGCAGTCGCGCACCGCGCGGGCGAGCGTTGTGAGCCCGGAAAGCTCGGTCGGGTCGAGGAGGTCGGCGCGGATCTCGACTCCCTCGATCCACGATGCCTGCTCACTCACCTGTTGTAGCACGCGCGGGATCGTCGTGGCGGTCGTCGTGAGGTAGATCATGCCGGCTGAACGGTGGTGGCGCTACCGCGCACGTGCAAACCCGGACTCCACGAGCGCGACAGACTCATGTTGTACAACCGCCGGGGAGTAGAGAAACCCCTGCACGAGATCGCACCCGTTCTCCATGAGGAAGTCGAGCTCCTCTCTGCGCTCGACGCCTTCAGCGAGAGTCTGCATGCCGAACGCCTTCGCCATGGCCACCATCGCCCGTACGATCTCCTGATCGTTCCGGTTCATGTCGACGTTGGTGACGAAACTCCGGTCGATCTTCAGCGTATCAAACTCGAACCTCCGCAGATAGCTGAGGCTCGAATACCCGGTGCCAAAGTCGTCAAGGGCGAGGCGGACTCCCATCGACTGGAGATCCTTCATCTTCGCAATGGCCTCCTCAGGTTCCTCCATGACCGTGGTCTCCGTGAGCTCGAGCGTGAGGCATCTTTCGGGTAGACCGACCGACTCGATCACCCCTCCTATCCGCTCGACGAGATCAACCTGCTTGAACTGAGAAGGCGACAGATTGACGGAGACGTAGAGATCCTCGTACCCGGCGGTGTGCCACTGCTTCAGCTGCCGGCAGGCACGATACAGCGACCACTGTCCGATGAACCGTACCGCACCGATCTCCTCGGCAACGGGAATGAAGCGTGAGGGCGAGATGCGTCCGAGCTCACCGTGATCCCACCGAATCAAGGCTTCGGCTCCCCTTATCCGACCGTTCCCGTCGACGAGCGGTTGATAGTGGAGATCGAGCCCATCGAAACCGGACTGAATAGCGAGCTTGAGCTCGGTCTCGATGTACTCGCGCTCACGGTATCGCACTCCCATCTCGTCGTCGTAGACCACGAGAGGGACCCCGTTTCGCTCGCTCTCGATCAGCGCTATGTCAGCGTTTCCCAGGAGCTCTTCTCGCGTCGTGCCGTGGTAGGGGTAGATCGATATGCCGAGGTAACAACCGAACCGCACGTCGTCTGCCGGAGGCTCGTGGAACCGGGAGACCGCCTCGACGATCTGGTCGGCGCGCAGCTCCACGCCGTCGGTATTGGGCATGTCGCGGAAGATGAGCAGGAACTCGTCGAGCCGATCGCTCTGGTAGATATTGTCGCCGACGATCTCCCGAATCCGGTCCGCGGTCTTGTACAGCAGGACGCGGTTTCTGTCGCGGGTATTCTTGATCCGCGCGTAGTCCCCGTCAAGCCGCAAGAGGCCCGTCGCCAGGACTCGCCGTCTCCCCCGACTCCGCACGCTGCTCAGCGCGTGCCCGAGCTCAGCATCGAAGAGGCGTCGGATGGGCAGACCTGTGGCCGGATTCCGGTTGAGCAGGTCCTGGTACTCGGCGACCCGGATCTCGAGCTTCTGGTGCTCGTCACGCAGCTCATCGAGTTGTCGGCGCAGCTCGCGGATCTCATCCGCAGGGGCCGCGTCCTGAAGGTGGTCGGTAAGTTCGTTGTCCAACGCTGCCTATACTATCACACTGCGACGGAACGTCGATACTATTCGGGCACAAGCTTGTAGCCGCGACCGCGGATCGTAAGGATGATCGACTGTCGATGCCGGTCGCCGAGTTTCTGCCGCAAAGAGGCGATGTGAACGTCCACTGTCCTCGTATAGGTGCTCTCGTCGTAGCCCCAGACGGCGGACAGCAGCTCATCACGATCGAGAACCTCGCCCTGATGCTCATAGAGGTACTTCAGAAGCTTGAACTCCTGCGTAGACAGCGGCACGGGAATCCCTTCACGCATGAGCGCCTGGTGCCTCAGATCGAGTACGAAGTCGCCTATCGGGTACGCCGTCGCACCTGCCTGCGGTCTCACGGTCCGGCGCAACAGGGCCTCCAGGCGCGCGAGGAGCTCGATCATTTCAAAGGGCTTGGACAGATAGTCGTCCGCTCCCATTCGCAGCCCGACGACCTTGTCCACGGTTTGATCTCTCGCGGTCAGCATGAGGATCGGCGTTGCAACACCACGGCCCCGCAGATCTCGACAGATCGTCAGCCCATCGAGTCCCGGCAACATGAGGTCGAGCACGATCACATCCCACGGAGCGGTTGCAAGCCGAAGTCCTTCACTACCCTCGCCTGCGACTCCAACTTCGTACCCTTCGCTCTCGAGACGATCGCGTACCGCCATCGAAATCGCCGCGTCATCCTCGATCACCAGGACCCGCAGCTTTCGCACCATCTCACCTCCCATACGGCAGTCGAACCGTCACACGGGTCCCCTCGTCTCTGCGACTTTCGATGGTAAGCCACCCTCGCCACGCGGCAACGAGACGTTCGACGATGCTCAGCCCGAGTCCGGTGCCCGGAGTCTGCCGCTCGGTCGTCGCGCTACCACGATAGAACGCGTCCTGAACATGACGCAATTCCCGTCGCGGGATCCCCAACCCGTCATCGGCCACGACCAACACAAGCCGCTCCCTGCGCCTGCGTGTCTCACGCGAGACACGGAGGCGGATCGCGGTCCCACGCGGGTTGTGCTTGACCGCGTTCGTCAGGAGATTCGTGAGTATTGCGGCCATCGCATTCTCGTCACCGCGGCAAAGTGGAAGCCCCGGCTCGATATCGACATCAAGCTGCTCCGGGGACACACCAGTCATCGCGGCGACGGTCCGCTGCGCGAGATCCTCGGGATCGAAGAGTTGCATACCAACGCGGGCTCGCCGGTGCAATCCGGAGTAGAGCAGGGTCTGGTCGATCATCGCCCGCAGTCGTCGGCCTTCATCAAGCAGCGCGGCGCCGTACTCGCGGACTCGGTCCTCGCCGGTCACAATGCCTTCGGCGAGGTTCTCCGCTACGGCGTGCATCGCCGCCACCGGCGTGCGAAGCTCGTGGGTTACCGAGGCGACGAACTCCTGTTCGCGCTCGCGCTGGCGCTGCGCGCGCAGGTAGAGCGAGTGGAAAAGTATTGCCGCGCCGGCAAAGGCGCCGAGAATCAGCAGGCTGATCACCAGTTCCCGGTTACGAAGGTTAGCCGCACCCCGCTCGATACTGCCGGCCGGATGCCAGATAAGCAGCGCTAATCCGGAGATCGGCGTCGTGGTGCGATCCCGCCAGGTCACGTATCCGCCGCCGAATGCCGTCTCCCGTCCGTGGGGCGTGCTCCCCCTCTCGCCGAGCGACCGCAGCATCATCCACTGCTGTACAACCGGACTCTCCGCGGTTGTCTGCGGCGAGTCGGACTGAATCGCCTCGACCGCGGGAATGCCGATCAGCGGAACGATCTCGCTCGGGATGAGCCTTGATCGTCCGTCGTCCGAACCCTGTGAGAGGCCTTCGAAATCGGTGTAGGCCACGGGCGCCGAAGAGTAGAGTAATCCCTGCGTCGCGAGGTCGACGAGCGCGGCCTGAAAACCGTCTCGATCGGTACCCAGGTGTTCGCCAACCAGGGAGGGAAGCACGGTCTGCGTGAGGGCGGTCCCGTTGAGACGGATGAACGATGCAACGGGTCCGTCGGACGGCGGTCCAAAGGCCAGTTGAACGCCGCCCTCTGAGCGGACAGCGCGGAACACCGGTACGCGTAGCACCATGGGGTCGTCGCTCGCAAACGCAGATCGCGACGCCCGGGCCACGGGCTGGTCCTCGAAGCGCAGCCACGAGGGCTGCGAGACGAGAGTAAGTTTCATGTCCGTCCCGGTTCCGCGGTACTCGACCCCGGTGCCGTCCGCGTCTTGGGGAAGGACGACAACAACCTGGTCGACGAGTCCGGGAAAACGAGCCCGCGACGACCAGGTTCGAAGCGTGTCCGAAAGCTCATCGACCGATGCCGGGTCAAAGCTCCAAGAGGAAATGAGGGCAAGGAGGCTCGACAGCTCGTAGGCAATCTCGATCCGGATCTGCCGGGCCGCGTTCCCGGCGATCCGCCGCAGGCGGGAGGCCTCCGCCTCGGCGGCGCGATTGAGGAGGTGGAACTGAAGCGCGCCAACTACCGGCAGCAGAAGCAGCATGAGGGCGAGAATGAAGGTCACTGCTCGTCGCGGACGGTGCCTCATCGCGATATCTACAGTACCGCGGAGGACACCGTCCCGGCGACCACCGGCCGGGAAAGAGATCCACGATCCGCGCGATTTTGCTCAGCTTACAATGCCCATACAGAGTTGACGAGGTTTTACACCCGATTGACATCAGTTGCTGCGAGCGCACGTACCATCGTTTCCAGACCCGAGGAGATCTGCTGCATGCCGGAGAGCGAACCGAGACAGCCCCACGAGAAGCGTACGGAACCTATCGTTTCAGGCGGGCGGGTTCGGCGTCCGGGCAGGGGACGACAGATCGGACTGACGGCGTTCGTCCTCGTCGTCGTGGCGGGACTGCTCGGCGGTGGGTACCTCTGGTTCAGCCCGCGAGACGAGACGATGCGCATCACCGGATATGCGATCGGAACCGTCGACCGTAGAACACTCCAGGATACCGTCGAGCTCGGCGGATCGGTTACGGCGCGCCACCAGGCGACGGTGACGGCGCCCGAACCGGGATTCATAGCCCGGCTCTTCGTCTCCGAAGGCGACTGGGTCGAGCGGGGCGAGAGGGTGGCGGAGCTCGACTCCGAATCGCTTCGGGACTCCTTGGCCTCTCTGGAACGCAGCATCGAGCGAAGCATCCGCGAGTTCGAGCGGTTCCTCCTGCAGCACGAGTACGCCACGGCTCGCCACGAGCGACAGCGGCGCGCCCTTGAAGCCAGAGTCGATGATGCGGTGAGTGATCTCCGCGAGACCGAACGCCTTGCGGAGACCGGCTCGGTCGCCGCCGTTGCGGTCCGCGACGCGAGGCGGCGCGTGGACGAGGCCCGGGAGGCGCTTGCCGGGCACGAGATGGACGTCGCCGAGGCGGTCGCGCTTCATCAGATATCCAGAGAAAACTACGAGGACGACATCGCATTCACCCGCCGGGAGATCGCGGCTCTCGAGCGTCGGCTCGCCGCCACCCTGATCGCCGCTCCGATCTCCGGACGGGTCGTGATGATCTCGAGCGCGGCCCGGACCTCCGGTGAACTTCTCCAGCAGCACCAGACGATCCTCACACTCGCCGACACGCGCGACCCGCTCGTCGAGACTGAGATAGAGGAACACTACGTCTCGCGGATTGAGGTCGGCCGGTCCGTCGAGGTCGAGATCGGCGGCACCCGGTTCGTGGGCACCATCGAGCGGATCGGCCAGCTCGCATCCGTGCCGGGTGACGGCGGGGCCCCGGTCGTCGAGATAGACGTGGGCATTGACCTCGGCGGCGGTGAGATTCTGCCGGGAAGCTCCGCGCTCGTTGAGGTCCTCATCGGTGAGACGCAGGGAGCGCTCGTGCTGCCCCGGGGTCCCTACCTGACCTCGGGGAACCGACGCTCGATCTATCGGGTGGACGGAGCCACCGCGACGAGAGTCGACGTTGAGTACGGCACCATAACCGCGTCCTGGGTTGAGATCCGATCGGGTCTCTCCTATCAGGACGTGGTGATCACCAGCAGCTACGCGGCGTTCGTCGACCGCCAGACGGTCATCCTCGGAGGCAATCCATGATCTCGCTTACCGGCATCACCAGAAGCTACGACCTCGGGTCTGCCCGGGTCACCGCGCTCGACAGTATCGATCTGCAGTTGGACCGAGGGGAGTTTCTCACCGTCATGGGCCCCTCAGGATCGGGCAAGTCGACGCTCCTGCATATCCTGGGAATACTCGACGCGCCAACGTCGGGGACGTACCGGCTCGAGGACCACGATCTCACCACGCTGGCCGATCGAGAGCTCTCGCGCATCCGCAACGAGCACTTCGGTTTCGTCTTCCAGAGCTTTAACCTCTTCAACGAGTTCAACGCGCTGGAGAACGTCATGCTCCCGCTCATGTACGCCGGCGTGCGCGGCGGCGAACGCCGCGAGCGTGCCGAGCGTCTTCTGGTCGACGTCGGGCTCGGGCACCGGCTGCACCACTACCCCAACATGCTCTCAGGCGGCGAACAGCAGCGGGTCGCAATCGCCCGGGCGCTTGCGAACGATCCCACGCTCATCCTCCCCGATGAGCCCACGGGCAATCTCCCGAGCGACAAGGGCGAGGAGATTCTGCAGATCATCGACCGGCAAAACCGGGACGGAGTGACCGTCGTGATGGTCACGCATGACGAACGGCTCGGAGTGCGCGGCTCGCGGTGTCTCCGCCTGCGCGACGGGAAGATCGAGAGCGACTCGGGGAGGGCGGCGTGAGCCTCCTGGACCGAATCTGGATGGCACTGCGGCACCTGCGGACACGGCTTGTCGAGTCGGTACTCGTCGTCGTCGCGACCGCCGTAGGCGTCGCCCTGGTCTCAGGGATGATCGGCTTCATCCGCGCCTACGATCAGCAGACCGACTACCTGCTCGCCCATCCGGCCTACCGCGAGGTGCTCGTGGAGGTCATTGGTGCGGAGACCCAGCTCAGCGAGGCTGCGGTACCTTTCAACCCCGCCACGACGGCAGAGATCAACCTGGGTATCAACGATCTTCGCCTGGCAATGGACAACGTTCCGGCGGTCAGTTTCGGGTACCTCGCCGACGCAACGACGCTGTCACCCGGGCTACCGGGTGTAGACGTCATGCGGGGAGCCGGGTCGCGAGCCGGCATGGACGACACCCGCGCGATCGCGGCACGACCGGATGCCGCTGCGCGCCTTGACCTCGAGCAGTTCTTCGAGACGGATCCGGACGTCGTCACGGAGTTTCCGGTGGACTCCTTCGCAGGGCTTCGTGTGACTGCAGACTACTTCGGCGCATACGGTCTGGAAGCCGCCGATGGGACGCTCTTCGATGACCACGACGTCGATGGTGGGAACCTCGTGATCGTACTGGGGTCGCACCTCGCGCGTACGCTCTTCCCGGATTCCGAGCCAATAGGAACGAGGATCCGACTGGCGCTCCAAACGTACACGGTCATCGGAGTTCTCGTGGCCTCCCCGCTTCATGATGTAAGCACAGGCACTCGCTTCGACCGGATCGCCTTCGTACCCAACGCCGCGGCCCAGATGTCGTTCGCGGGGAATGTAGTGAGGTTCCAGCGGCCGACGAGAACCCTGCGGTTCGCCGTCGCCGATTCAGCAGACCTCGAAACAGCCTTCGCCCAGCTTGGCTCACACTTCGAGGGCGAGTACGGCCCGGGGTCCGTCCGTATCACCGCCCCGGTCGACGCGCTCCGCGGGGAGCGCGAGAAGCTCGGTCGTATCCTGTCGGTGGTGCTCTTTCTCGCTGCCGCCGCGCTCGCGATCGCCTCGATCAACCTCTTCAACCTCATGCTGATGCGGGTCGTCAAACAGACCAAAGGGATAGGGATACTGCGTGCGCTCGGCGCCTCCCGTCACGACATATTCGGTGGCGTTGCGACGGAGTCGGTGCTGATGAGCCTCGCCGGCGCGGCAATCGGCTTTGGTGCGGCACCGGTCGTCTCGCAGCTCATGGCCCGCACGCTGTTC
>SLST01000379.1 GCA_007130265.1 Spirochaetales bacterium | reverse complement strand
CGCCGAGGAGGGTGAGGGACCATTCGAGCCGATGCGCGCCTACCTGTCCGGAGAGACGATCACCGACGTGCCGCCGCGGTTCGTCGTCTGGGAGATTCCCGAGCGGTACCTGACCGTTCCGCATGATGACGTTCGGGCCTCCCTGTGGTAGGCTCGTCGCACCGGAGAAAGTGAAGCAGAGGAGTACTTGATGCGGATGTCACAGCTGTTTGGGCAAACACTGCGCGAAGCGCCGGCCGACGTGGATGTCACGAGCCATAAACTGCTCGTGCGCGCCGGATGTATCCGGCAGCTCGGCGCAGGGGTGTTCAGCTATCTTCCCATCGGATGGCGCGCGGTCGAGAAGATCAGCGCCATCATCCGGGAGGAGATGAACCGGATCGGCGGCCAGGAGCTGCTGATGCCGGTCGTCAACACCGCGGACATCTGGAAGGAGTCGGGGCGATGGGACGTGATCGGCCCCGAGCTCACGCGGTTCACCGACCGTCAGGAGCGCGACATGGTGCTCGCCATGACGCACGAGGAGGCGGTGAGCGATCTCGTGCGCCAGGAGGTGCGAAGCTACCGGCAGCTGCCGCGCCTGGTCTACCACCTCCAGACGAAGTGGCGGGACGACCCGCGTCCCCGGGCGGGGCTGATACGGGTTCGCGAGTTCACGATGAAGGACAGCTATAGTCTCGACCGCGATGAGGCGGGACTCGATCGGCAGTACGACCGTCACTACGAGGCGTACCATCGGATCTTCGCGCGATGCGGACTCGATGTGCTCGCGGTCAAGTCCGACGTCGGCATGATGGGCGGCAAGGTCGCGCACGAGTTCATGTACCTGACGCCGATCGGCGAGGATACGCTCATGGTCTGTCCTTCCTGCGGGTTCCGGGCGAACAGGCAGGTCGCCGCCTTCCGGCGTGATGCGCCGGAGCGCGAGGAGCTCCTTGGCGCTGAAGAGGTCGCGACCCCCAACTCGAGCACGATCGAGGATCTTGCTCGCCTGCTCGGGGTGCCGAAGAGCCGTACCGCGAAGGCGGTCTTCATGGTGGCCGAGATCAACGACGAGGAAGAGAAGCTCGTCTTTGCCGTAATCCGCGGTGATCTCGAGGTGAACGAGACCAAGCTCGCCAACGCCGCCGGCGCCCGCGCCCTGCGCCCGGCTCGCGCGGAGGAGATCGCCGCCGTCGGCGCCGTGCCCGGGTACGCGAGTCCCGCCGGACTGCGTGACGTCGAGGTCATCGCCGACCTCAGTATCGAGTCGAGCCCGAATCTCGTCGCCGGAGCGAATCGGGAGGGCTTTCACACGCGCAACGTGAACTACGGGCGCGACTTCACCGCGAACGTCGTAACCGACATCGCCGCCGCGCAGGCGGGGCATCCCTGTCCCGTCTGCGGGAACCCACTGGAATCTCACCGCGGCGTCGAGCTCGGGAACATCTTCAAACTCGGCACCCGCTATTCGGAGGCGATGAACTGCTACTTCCTCGACGAAGACGGCAAGCGTAAGCCGGTGATTATGGGCAGCTACGGCATCGGCGTCGGGCGTCTGCTTGCAAGCATCGCCGAGGAGTTCAACGACGAAGCCGGCCTGCGGTGGCCGGTGAGCGTGGCGCCGTACCGCGTGCACCTCGTGGCTTTGAAGGGGGGAGGTGAAGAGGCCGACGCTCTGTACGAGGAGCTTCTGGCGGCAGGAATCGATGTGCTCTACGACGACCGTGGTGAGAGTCCCGGGGTGATGTTCAACGACGCGGATCTCCTCGGGTTTCCGGTTCGGCTTACGGTGAGCAAGCGGAGTCTCGAGGCGCAGAGCGTGGAGACGAAGCTGCGCCACGAGGCGGACCGCGGGCTTGTCCCGCGGGCTGAGGCGGTCGCGTGGGTCGTCGAACAGCTTCGCGCCCTGCAGGCGCCGCTTGACGCTGCGGCGAGTCGCTCCCCGGAGACAGCCGGTTGATGAACGTTCGCATGTACTCCGCGCGGCAGCGCCTCCGCGGCGAGGCGATCAGCGACATCGCTACGGCGGTGCATGAGGCGCTTGACGAGTCACAGCTTTCGTTCGCCGCCGGCGCGCGGCTCGCCGTGGCGGTGGGAAGCCGAGGCATAGGCTCGATCGACCGGATCGTGAAGTCGGCGCTCGACTGGCTGTCGGCGCGCGGTGCGCGGCCGTTCGTAGTGCCGGCGATGGGCAGCCACGGAGGGGCGACAGCTGAGGGACAGACCGCCGTCCTCGCCTCCTACGGCGTGACCGAAGCGACGATGGGAGTCCCGATCCGCTCTTCGATGGAGACGGTCTCGCTCGACTCCTCCGGTCTTGACGTCGAGGTCTTCATGGACCGCCACGCGTGGGAGTCCGACGGCGTGCTGCTCATCAACCGGGTCAAGCCGCACACCGACTTTCACGGATTCCCGGAGAGCGGGCTGCTCAAAATGAGCGTGATCGGCCTCGGGAAGCACGCACAGGCGCTCGCGGTGCACGGTCTCGGGATCCGGGGCCTGAAGGAAGAGCTCCTGCCGGCCGCGAGACGGATACTGGCGACCGGGAAGGTGCTCGGGGGGGTCGCCGTCGTCGAGAACGCGAACGACGAGCCTATGGTCGTGCGCGCGGCGCGCGCCGACCGGATCGAACCGCTCGAGCGCGACCTGCTCCGCCTCGCCGAGCAGACGATGCCTTCGCTGCCGCTCGATGACATCGATCTTCTGATCGTCGATGAGATGGGCAAGGACAAGAGCGGAACGGGCCTCGACACCGGCGTGATCGGCCGAATCCGGATAGCCGGCGAGCCGGAACCCGAGCGGCCCCGCGTGCGCAGCCTCGTCGTGCTGAGGCTGACGCCCGCGAGCCACGGGAACGCGATCGGGATAGGGCTTGCCGACGTCATCACGCGCGAGCTCTACGACGCGATCGACTTCCGTGCGACCTACGAAAACGGTCTGACGAGCAGCTTCAGCGAGCGCATCAAGGTGCCCTACGTGGCCGCAGACCAGCGCGATGCGATTCGTGCCGCGGTTCGGTTCGCCGGGCTCCACGCGGATCCCGCGTCCGCGATCGAGCAGGCTCGCATCGTGCGGATTCGCAGCACGCTCGACCTCTCGTCGATGCTCCTCTCGGCTCCCGCCTGCGATGTCGTCAGGGACCGCACGGACCTCACCATCTCCGCGCATTCGTCGCTGCTCTTCGGCGCCGACGGCCGACTTCCGGGTATTTGACGCTTCTCACGCGGGACGCCACAATAGAGTCGAGGCGGAGCCTCAATGGAGGTGGCATGCGTGTAGTAGTAACCGGAGGAAGCGGCAGGGCAGGGCGACACGTCGTCGTCGAGCTCACCGGGGCCGGACACGAGGTCATCAACGTCGATCGGGAGCGGCTCGACTCGCTGCACGTTCCGACGGTGCGTATCGATCTGGAAGACGCCGGCGCGGTCTACGACGTGTTCGGGGAGTTTCGCCCCGATGGGGTGTGTCACCTAGCCGCGAATCCGTCTCCCGGCGGTTTCGCGCGAAGCGATACGTTCCGCGGCAATACGATGATCACGTACAACGTCATGCAGGCGAGTGGTGACTTTGGCGTGCCCCGCTTCGTCAACGCCGGAAGCGAGATGGCGACCGGCTGGCTGACGACCGACGAGTTGCCATCTCGCTTCCCCTTCACCGAAGACGATCGCGTCGCGAGTCCGAACGCCTATGCGCTCAGCAAGTACCTGAGCGAGGTGATCGCCGATTCGCTCGCGGTGCGCTATCCGACGATGGCCATCTGTACGCTCCGTATCAACAACGTGATCCCTCCGGAGCTCTCCGACGAGATGCTCGGGCCGCGACGTGAGCAGTTCCCCGGTCCGGGAAGCGCGAACTTCTGGAGCTACATCGACGCCCGAGATGTCGGCTCCGCCTTTCGCGCCGCGCTCGAAGGAGAGAGCGGCGGCCACGAGGTGTTCCTGATCGCCGCCGCGGACACGTGCATCGAGGTTCCCATCAGAGAGGCGGTCCGGCAGCGCTACGGACGCGAAGGCAACTTCGCCGCAGAGCACGGGGACTTCGAGTCGGTATTCGATTGCGGCAAGATGGAGCGCTTCTTCGGATGGAAGCCCTCTCACAGCTGGCGTGACGCGCGGTGAGCGCGGTGGTTCTGCGGTACGAGGGGACGAGAGCCCCGATTCGCGAGTTCGGCATTCTCATCCCGACCGCCCGCAATCGCCCGGAGCAAATACTCAGCGCACTTCGCGCGAATCCCGCGCTCGGGTCGGAGTCGGACTGGCTCATCGGTCCGGACGGAAGCACGATCGCACGGGCCGATCTCGAACGCGTGCACGACCCGGCCTACGTCGATCGGCTCTTCGGGGACGGGCTCGAGTCGGTGCTGGTTTCGGTGTTTGAGCTCATAGACGAGCACGGCGCGTACCACCGCTACGACCCGACGATCGCCACACGTCCGCTCTCGCAGATGTTCGACGGGACGCTGCGCGCGCTCGCCGGATCGTACCAGTGCGGCAGGGAGGCGCTGCGGCGCGGGTTCTGCTTCTACCTCGGAGGCGGGTCGCACCACGGACACTACGCCTTCGGACACGGGTTCTGCGTCGTCAACGACTCGGTGGTCGCGATTCGCCGGCTGCAGCACGACGGTGAGATCAGGCGCGCCTGGGTCATCGACGTTGACGCGCACAAGGGCGACGGAACCGCGGCGCTCGCGCGGGGCGATGAGTCGATCATCACGCTGAGCGTTCACATGGCGCACGGCTGGCCTCTCGACCTTCCGGAGCTCGACGCAGACGGGAGTCCGCACCCGAGTCATATTCCGAGCGATATCGACGTACCGGTCGCCGCCGGCGAAGAAGCCTCTTACGTGCCACGGTTGACCGGGGCGCTCGAGGAGCTCAGCCGATATCCCCGGCCGGACATTGCCTACGTCCTTGCCGGAGCCGACCCGTACGAGCACGATGAGTTGCCGTCAACCGCAGACCTCCGTCTGACGCTCAACCAGATCTATGAGCGCGACGTCGAGATTTTCGACTTTCTCAGGCGCCTGTCGATCCCTCAGGCCTGGCTCATGGCCGGCGGGTACGGCGAGCGCGCGTGGGAGCCGTACCCGCCGTTTCTCTCGCACGCCCTCTTGCGCAAAACCTGATCTTGTTGTACTATTGTCTTAGTACAACTTGTGGAGGTCCGGATGAGCGCTCACGCTATCGAGGCCGACGGGGTCCGCTACTCCTACGGCCGCACGCGCGCGGTAGACGGCATCAGCTTCTCGGTCGCCACCGGCGAGGTCGTCGGCTTCCTTGGTCCGAACGGCGCGGGGAAGTCGACGACGGTGAAGATACTCACCGGTATGCTGGCTCCGGACGAAGGGTCGGTCCGGATGCTCGGGTACGAGAATGGATCGAACCGGGTCGAGCTTCACCGGCGGATCGGCGTCTGTTTCGAAGAGAAGAACCTCTACACGGAGATGACGGGCCGGGAGAACCTGGAGTTCTTCTCGCGACTGTTCGGCCTGCGTCGCTACGACACGACCGCCGCGCTGCGTCGGGTCGGGCTTTCCGAGCGCGGTGACGACCGGGTCAAACGGTACTCGAAAGGCATGCGACAGCGGCTGATGGTCGCTCGCGCTCTCGTCAACACGCCTGAGGTGATCTTTCTCGACGAGCCGACCGACGGGCTCGACCCGGTCTCGGCACGCACCATTCGAGCGATCATCAAGGAGGAGGCGGCGCGAGGCGCGGCGGTCTTTCTCACGACTCACGACATGAACGAGGCGGACCAGCTCTCCGATCGTGTCGCCTTCATCAACGAGGGGCGCATCGTCGCGATGGACGCCCCGGAGAACCTCAAGATCGAGCACGGAAGACGGTCGGTGCGGGTTCGGATGCGCCGGAACGACGACGGCGGTACTTCCGGCGGCGGTACTTCCGGCGGCGGTACTTCCGGCGGCGTGGACGAGCAGGTCTACGACCTCGGAACGCGGGAGGCGGGAGAGCTGCTGAAGGCGGTTGCCGACGACCCGCGGCTGATGACCATTCACACCGAGGAGGCGAGTCTCGAGGACATCTTCGTCAAGCTCACCGGCAGGGGACTCGTATGAGACGCGGCGCGGCGTTCGTTGCGATCCTCCGAAAGGATCTGCTCCTCATGACGCGCGACGGAATGTTCATCGCGCTGACCGTGCTCGCGGTCACGACCTTCGTCGCGCTGTACTACCTGCTGCCGTCGGAGGTGCAACCGGGGTTCACGCTGGGCATTCGTGGCGTGGAGCTGCGGTCGGTGTTCGAGCAGCTTGCCGCGGAGCAGGATGAACCGGTTCCCGTCGTGTTCTACGAGGACGACGAGAGCCTGCGCGCGGCGGTCGAGGAGCGTCAGCTTGACGTGGGGATCAGCTTCCCCGCGGAGATGCTCAGGGCGATCGCGGACAATGAACAGGCCACCGTGACGGTGTTCGTGACCCCCGCGCTTCCCGTCGAGTATCGGGATGCGGTGCACACGATCGTGCGGGAGATCGCCTTCGCGCTCGCCGGGCACGAGCTTCCCGTGTCCGAGCCCGACGAGGAAACGGTCGTCGTCGGTCCCGACATCGGAGCCGTTCCGCTTCGCGACCGGATGCGCCCGTTGTACGCGTTCATGGTGCTCATCATGGAGGCGATCGCGCTCGGGTCGCTCATCTCGGCGGAAATTCAGCAGAAGACCCTGAGCGCGATCGTCGTGACGCCTGCACGGGCCTCGGACGTGCTGTTGTCCAAGGGCGTGGTCGGGACCTTCGTCGCCTTCACCGAGGCGGCGATCGTGCTCCTCATCATCCGCGGATTTGGACCGTCGCCAGGGCTGGTGCTCTTCGCGCTTCTGCTCGGGGCGATACTCGTGACCGGCATCGCGATGATTGCCGGCTCGGCCGGGAAGGACCTGTGGAGCACGATGGTGATCGGTATCGTCATGCTCATACCGCTTGCGATCCCCGCATTCTCGTCGCTCTTCCCTGGAACGGTTGCCGGGTGGGTCCGGGTGATCCCGTCATACGGACTGGTAGCGGCGATCTCCGCCGCGAGTATCTACGGAGCGGGATGGGCGGAAACGGCTTTGGACCTCGCAATGCTCGCAGGCTGGTGCACGGTCTGCGGCATGATCGGTATGGCCATACTCCGACGGAGGATCAGCGCGCTATGAATCTGCGACACGTGTGCCTGGTGGCGGCGAAAGAGATCAGGATGGCGCCTCGCGGTGTGACCTTCGTCATACTGATCGCTTTTCCTCTGCTGATCACGTTCCTCATCCATGCCGTGTTCGGCGATCTGTTCACTCCGTCACCGCGACTTGGTGTTCACGATGCCGGATCATCCGTGGTGGTCGAGCTCGCCCGTGATCGGGAGATAGACGTGACGGTCTACGAGAGCGAGGAGGCGCTGCGTGGCGCGGTGGCTGCGCACGACGCGGACGCCGGACTCCTTCTGCAGCCCGACTTCGACGACATGGTGCGTGCGGGACTGCGTCCGCCTCTCCACCTGTTTCTCAGTGGCGAAGCTTCGGACACCGATCGGCTCGTGCTGTCGGTAGCGGTCGTCGATCTCGTTCGCGAGCTCGCCGGCCATCCGTCTCCGCTCGTGGTTGAGACCGTCGTCGTGGGAGAAGGACCGACGGTTCCCCTCGAGGATCGGCTGATGCCGCTGGTGGTGCTCGTGGCGGTTGCGCTTGCCGCGATCTTCCTGCCGGGGTCGACGATCGTGCAGGAGCGTGAAAGCCGAACCCTGCAGGCGATGCTCGTGACACCGCTGCGCGTGGGTGAGATCATGGCGGGCAAAGGGGTGGTGGGGTTCCTCCTCGCGCTTATCATGGGGATGCTCACCGTTCTGATCTCCGGTGTGACCGGGCAGACGGTCGCGGTCCTCGTGGTGCTCTCGGTGGCGGCCCTGATGTGCGTCCAGATGGGGCTCATGCTCGGCGCCGCAGTGACGAATATGGCGGCGCTGTTCAGCATCTGGAAAGCGGGTGGGACGGTCATCTTCGCACCGGCGATTCTGTTGCTCTTTCCCGACGTTCCCGAATGGATCGCGCGTCTGATTCCGACCTTCTACTTCCTTGGTCCGCTCTACGAGATCGTTGTTCACGGGGCCGGCCTGGGATCGCAGGCACTCGACCTCTCCATAGGCGTGGCGATCAGCGTCGCGCTCGGATTCGCGGTGGCGGGCCTGTCGAGGCGGATGGAAAGGCGCCTCGCGGCCGGCTGAGGCGCCCGGCCGGCTGAGGCTTCAGATGACGCGGTACGCCTGCCACGTCCCGCTTCGAAACCTCACGAACATCGCGGCGCTGAGGGAGAGGACAAAGACAATGAAGACTCCCCAGACAGCCAGCGGCGGGGCGCTGAGGACGCGTATCAGCACGATCACCGCTAAGGCGAAGATCCAGTGCAGGATCGCGCTCGTCCGCATCACCCATCGCGTGTCGCCGGCGCCTCGTAGCGCCCCGGCGAACACGAGCTGCGTGGAGTCGGCGACTACCCAGAGACCGACGAGACGCAGCATCGTTCGAGCGAGATCAGACACGGCGCCGGTATCCTCGAAGCCTGAGGCGAAGACGCTTACGAGCGGCCGGGCCGCGACGAAGAAGAGCACCATCATCGCACCGGAGTAGATCCAGCCGACCCGAAGCGCGAGCAGCGTCGTCTTCCGCGCTCCCTCCGGATCGCCGGCCCCGATGTACTGACCCACGACCGCCGTGGTCGCCACACCGAGTCCGAGCATCGGGATGAACGAGACGATATCCCAGTTGAAGGCGATCGTGGTCGCTGCGGCGACCTCAGCGCCGTATCCGTGCATGAGCTGCACGAAGAGGTTGAATGCGAGGACATTCAGGAAGATCTCGGTGCCCGCCGGTGCGCCGAACCGCAGCAGTCTCGCGAACATCTCGCGGTCGAAACCCAACGAGCCGCGGGTCTCGTACCTGCTGTCGACCCGTCTGGAGAGGTAGACCGCAAGCAGAATCAGAAGCGCGGTGAGACCGCCGCCGAGGGTGCCGATCGCCGCACCGACCATGCCCAGCTCCGGGAACCCAAGGCGTCCGAAGATCAGCACGTAGTTCAGCGGAATATTCACGAACATCGCGGCAATGTTGCTGAACATGACGATCCGCGTCCGCCCGATCCCCAGGAAGAACCCGGTGAGCGCGTTGCGCAGCAGCAGAATCACGGCACCGCCGAGCAGCCATCGGGCATACACCGTCTCGAGCGGGATCTGCTCCGCGTCGTGACCCATGAGCTCGAAGAAGTGAGGGACGAACACCGAGACCGTCAGCAGCACAGGTACTGCCATGAGCGAGAAGTAGATCGCCTGCGAGACGGCACGGGCGCACTGGCGGGTTTCCTTTGCGCCGTAATACTGCGCGACGATCGCGTTCACGTACCCGGCAATGCCGACGAAGATCGACGCTACGGCGAAGTTCGTGAGTCCGCCGCTCATCGCTGCGGCGAGGTGCAGCTTGCTCACGCGTGAGAGAAAGAGCCGGTCGACGAAGAGCATGACCGTCTCCGAGGTCTGAGAGACGATCATCGGGAATGCTATTGCGAGCAATCTGCGCAGCATCGCCGGGGTCGTAACCGGGACGAGCGGCGCATTTTCGGGCGCGGACGTCATCACCGAATACTACGACGAGCGCACGCGCGGGTCTACAGATTGGAGAGAATCAGTTTCGTGACGCGCCCTGCGTGGCTCTTGAAAGCTCCGTGCCCGGCGCGGGGAAGCGTGATCGATTCGGCATCGGTGAGCAGGAGCGCCGTCTCCCGCGCAATCTCGGGCGGGTAGAGCAGATCGCGCTCGCCGTTCATGAGCAGCGCGGGTGCGTCGACGTCCTTGCAGCGCGTACGGAGGTCGGCCTCGCGGACAGCCCGGGTGAGGGCAACGAAGAAGGCCGGATCGTCCGGTCGGCCGTAGAGGCCCGGGAACAGCCACGCGATGGGAGCCAGCAGATACTCGCCGAGCAGCCCCGGGTAGAACGCCGCGATCTGCTCGCGGGCGAGTGTTCGCCACAGTCCCGCTTCCGCGAGCGCAACCGCCCGGTCGAGCAGGTCCCTGCCGCGCGAGCTGAGAAACGCTCCGCCGGAGACGAGCATGAGTCGCCTGCATCGCGGGCCGAGCTGCGCTGCCGTCTCGATCGCCATGGGGCAGCCCGTCGATACGCCCAGGATCGTGAGGTCGGTCAACTCGAGCTGCCGGGCGAGATCGACGTAGTCGGCTGAGACCGTCTCGATCGAGATCTCCTGCGACGGACGATCGGCGCGCCACGCAACCGCCAGCGATCTGCGCTCCGCAATCTCCTCGAATGCTCCGCGAACTCCCTGGAGCCGCAGTCCGTCGGGAAGATGGTGCTCCGGCTCGATCCCCGGGATCACGAGAAGCGACGGCGCCTCCTCTCCGAGCGTGACGTACGGGACTCCGGTATCCGATTCGGCTGCGTAACCGGTGATCACCCAACCAATATACCCGTTGCTTGGGCAACCTGCTACAATCGACTCCGATGATTGATGCGCTGATCACGAGCTACCAACTCAAGGACGAGGTGCGCACCGGCTGGCGGCTGCGGGGAATCGCCGATCCCGAATCCGTTGCCGACCACAGCTGGGGTACCGCGTACCTAGTGCTTCTGTACGCCGAGGAATCAGGGGTCGAACGTTCGCGAGCGCTCGAGATCGCGCTGGTGCACGATCTCGCGGAGGCGATCACCGGAGATATCCCCACCCGTGTGGCCGGTATCGACGACGCCCGCCGGAAGGAAGCGAAAGCAGCGCGTGAACGCGAAGCGATGGCCGCGGTACTCGCCGGGTACGCTCCTGCGTCGGCGGCTCGAGTGCACGAGCTGTGGCAGGAGTACGAGGAGAACCGCAGCGACGAGGCGAGATTCGTTCGAGATATGAACCTCGTCGATATGTGCATCCAGGCGTGCGCCTACGAGCGTGACTGCCGATATGACCACACTGTGGCGAACCCGGAGTTCCCTGAGTACCGGCGTCTTGACGAGTTCTTTGCGACCGCCGAGGCTCGCATTCAGACGTCGTTCGGTCGTTCGCTCTTTGACCGCGTCGCCGACCGCTATGCGAAGATACGAGAAGAGGGAGCGTGCGAATGAGTCAGTCTGATCGCTTCTCCCGGCGCGTCTCGGTCCTGAACGATGCGCCGGAGCGCTCCGGTGCCTATGTACTCTACTGGATGCAGCAGAGCCAGCGCGCCGTCTGCAACCACGCGCTCGAGTACGCGGTGTGGCTTGCAGACGGGAAGCATCTGCCGGTTGTCGTGGGGTTCGGGCTCACCGCCGGCTATCCCGAGGCATGCGCACGGCACTACCGGTTCATGCTCGAAGGGTTGCGTGAGACCGGCGAGGCTCTCGACGGCCGAGGGATTCCCTTTGTCGTTCGGATTGGCCGTCCGCCGGACGTGGCGCTCGAGCTCGGAAAGGATGCCGCCGCAATCGTCTGCGACCGGGGATACCTGGCGCATCTGCGGCAGTGGCGGTACGAAGTCGCCCGCGAAGCGGCCTGCCGCGTCGTCGAAGTGGAGAGCGACCTGGTCGTACCGGTAGAGGAGGCGTCATCGAAGCAGGAGTACGCCGCACGCACCATTCGTTCGAAGCTCCATCGCCGGTTGGGAGAGTTCCTCGTCCCGCTTGACGAGCGTCCACCGCGGCGATCTGCTCGTGCCGGGATGCTGGCCGGGGAGTCGCTCGACGGCCTCGATGATCTCGTGAAGAAGCTCGCTCCGGCAGCCGAACCCGCGTCGGTTTCACGATTCTTCACCGGCGGGTACCGCCGGGCGCGTGAACGTCTCGATCGGTTCATCGCCGAGAGCCTCCCCGAGTATGAGCGCGCGCGAAACGAGCCGGGGCTCGACGTCGGTACCGGCCTGAGCCCGTACCTGCACTTCGGTCAGATCTCGAGCCTCGAGGTCGCCCTCGCCGTTGGCGGTGCAGCGTTCGTCGAGGGGCTCGAGGCGGGCAGCGGGAAGATGAGCCATACCCGTGGATCGGTTGGCGTGCGAACCGCTTCGGATGTTCAGGCGAGCGCCCGCGATGCGCTGCTCGAGGAACTCCTGGTGCGGCGTGAGCTTGCGCACAACTTCGTCTGGTATGCCCGAGGGTACGACCGGTATGACGCCCTGCCGCAGTGGGCGCGTACCACGCTGCGGGAGCACGTGGATGATCGGCGCGAGCACCGCTATACCGACGAGCAACTCGTTGCAGCGCAGACGCACGACCGGCACTGGAACAATGCGATGCGCGAGATGCGCGAGACGGGGTTCATGCACAACTACATGCGAATGTACTGGGGCAAGAAGATCCTGGAGTGGACCGACGACCCTGAGGAGGCCTTTGCGCGGACCCTCCGACTCAACAACCGCTGGTTTCTCGACGGGCGGGACGCAAACAGTTACGCGAACGTGGGCTGGCTCTTCGGTCTG
>SLST01000211.1 GCA_007130265.1 Spirochaetales bacterium | reverse complement strand
GGCGATGTGCCTGTCCTCCGAGCGCACGTTCGAGCTGCACGTCAAGTACGTGCGCTTTCTCTTCGATCACTACGATCAGCGCATGGTGAACGTCGACATGCCGGACGGGTTCGGAAGCCGGGTCTGTCGGTGCGACGACTGCCGGGCGCAATTCACGCCGGAACGCGGCCGGGGCGGCGGCACCTCGGACTATGTCTGGGGTTATATCGACCGCGTGGCGCGCGAGGTGTACCGTTCGCATCCCGACCGCATGGTCTCGGGACTGGCCTATAGCAGCTACCTGCAACCCCCGGAGAAGATTGAGCGCATGAGTCCGAACCTGGCCATTATTCATGCCATGTGGCGAAGCAATAACCACGATCCTGAGACGGAAGCATTCCAGCGGGGCATCCGGGAAGCCTGGTTGCCCAGGCTCCCCTCGGGCGAATGGTACACCTATGACTACTTCCTGCACAGCCGTCAGCAACGACGTGGACGGCCGACCTTTTTTCCACGGCGGATAGCCAAAGAACTGCGCGCGCTCAAAGGCATATCTCCGGGGGATACGATTGAGATTTTCAACGCGCTCGACTGGGAGGCCGAGGCGTACCACCCGTTTGCGATCAGCCATCTCAATCTCTACGTGACCAGCCGCCTCTGGTGGGATGCGGATCTCGACCTCAATGCCCTGCTCGACGAGTATGCGACCCTCTACTACGGACCGGCCCGGGACGCGATACGCGCCCTGATCGAGCACGGCGAACAGACCTGGCCGAACATGCAAAACGACCCCGAGCCCATTGCACGCGCCCTCGAATTGATCGAGTCGGCGCAGGCCGCGGTCGAACCCGGTTCCGTCTATGCCAGGCGGGTGGATGTATTGGCCACCTACATGGAACCGCTGTACGCCCTGCGCGGCCAGCTTTCCCGCAGCCGCGAGGATGTGCCCCGCTCGCGTATGCTGCCCACGCGCACGCTGGCCCGACGAACGCTCGACGGCCGGCTTGATGACGAAAACTACTGGCCACCTGTCCAGACCCGCCGATTGGTGGACGTGGAAACGGGCGACCCTGTCCCGGGCGAACGCCGCACCTGGTTCCGTCATTTTCACACGGACGACGAAATCTACTTCGGCATTCACTGCCCGGAACCGGACATGGCCAATCTGGACCTCGACCCCACGCACGGGGATTATGTCGAAATTCTCTTCGAAACCTCCACCCATTCATTCTACCGCCTCCGGATCAACCCGACCGGACTGGTGGCAGACGCCGACCACAGAGACGGGGTCGAGAATACCGACTGGGATTCCGAGGCCGAGGTGGCGGTGCATCGCGGGGAGAACTACTGGAGCGTGGAAGTGCGGATTCCCATCGCCGGTCCGGACCACCGCGAGGTCAACCCCTGGTCCGGGGTGGACGGCCGGCGGCCGAGCACGATCTTCCCCTGGCACTTCAATGTCGGCCGCCAGCGTGTGCGTGACGGCCGGGTCGAGCGGACCGCCTACTCGCCGACCGGTACCCAGGAATTCGAGGTCCCGGAACACTTTGCCGAGCTGTGGGCGCGATGAAATAAAGTGGACAGGGTTCAGGGTTCAGGTTTCAGTCTCTTTGTCGTAAAACTTTGACGACAAAGCTCGCGACAAAGTTTTAGGTTGCTGAAAAATAGAAGCTTCGCTCACAGGCTAAACTGAAACCCGAAACCTGAAACCTGCCCCCCCCACTGCGGAAGCAGGATTGCGGAAGATAGACAACCGGAGATGATCCCATGAAACGGACACACCTGTTCCTCGCCTTCATCCTCTCGCTATCGGCCTCCTTCGCGTTGCCACGCGCGCAGGCCGCCTATCTCGTCTATGAGGGCGAAGCCCGGGCGGAGATCGTCGTGGCGGAAAATCCGCCCCGCATCGTGCCCGTCGCCGCCGGCATCCTCCAGGAAATCCTGGAGCGCATGAGCGGCGCGCGCCTGCCGATCGTGACCGAGCGCACCGCCGGCCGGGCCGCCATCTTCGTGGGCCGCAGCCCGTACACGGACCAGGCGGGGCTCGCCGTGGACGATCTCGACCACGATGCCTGGCGCATGGTCTCGGGCGAAGATTGGCTGGCCCTCCTGGGGCGCGATCATGACCTGGTCATGCCTGAACCGTATGAGCGCGGCCCATACGATCGGGTGCGGGCTCTCGAAGCATTCCGGGAACTGACCGGTTTGACGGTCAGCCGGCTGCCCACGCACGAGGTCATCGAGCGCAAATACAGCGAATCCCTTGACCTGTTCAGTCACGACGGCCGCGGCAGCGCCAATGCGGTGTACGGCTTTCTGCACACTCTCGGTTTTCGCTGGTTCTTTCCCGGCCGCATCGGGCAGGTCATTCCGCGGACGGTGACCATCGCGATCCCGTCCGTCGACCGGACGGTCCGGCCGGAGTTCCCCCTGCGTTGGCTGCAATTCTACTACCACCGGTTCGGCCAGGACCAGGCCACGGAAGACGAGATCAAGTGGCAGCTCAGCCTGGGCCTCAATTCGGGCTACGAGGAGCGCGGGCTCGGCGCCGAGGGTCACGGCCTGAGCTCCATCACCACTGGCCGTTACGCGTTCCGGGAAGGCCCCGAACGCGACGCCTACAACCGCCATTACCCCGAAACCTTCTATGCGCTCTATGACGGACAACGCGACCTCGGCGCCAACCAGTGTCTCTCGTCGGAAGGTCTGTTCGAGACCGCCGTCGCCTTCGCGCGGGCGATGTTTGATCACTATGATGTCCGCGTCCTCGATATGTCGCCGGAAGACGGGTTCGGGCGGCATTGCGAGTGCGAGCTTTGCGACGGAAAGCTTACGCCCGAGAGGGGAATCAACGGACGCCAATCCGATCATGTCTGGGGCTTTATCAACCGCCTCGCCACCGAGGTCTACAAGACCCACCCAGACCGGTACATATCGGGCGGGGCCTATTCCGGATATCTCCTGCCGCCCGAACAGGTGGAATTCGCGCCCAACGTGGCCGTTCGCATCTGCGTCTGGCGCACGTGGATCGCCGAGGACGGCCGGTTCACGCATGACTCGATGCGCGCGCTTCGCGAAGACTGGCTGGCCCGACTTCCCTCCGGACAGCTCGTCCTGAGGGATTACTACCTGCACGCCCGCGAAGCCCATGCTCACATTCCCGTTTATTTCCCCCGGTTGATCGCCGAAGATCTTCGGGCGGCCCGGGGCTTGGCGCGGGGAGAAACGGCTGAAGTATTTCGCAATTTTGACGGGTGGGG
>SLST01000573.1 GCA_007130265.1 Spirochaetales bacterium | reverse complement strand
GCTCAGTGACGGCATCGGCAGTGACAGCATCGCCTTGCCCGACGACGCCGGAGGCGTTACACTCGGTTCATGAGCATCCTGGGCCACATCAAGCCCGGTGGAGTGTTTTTCAAGTTCCTCTGCTCCTACCTGTTGATCCTGCTGATCCCGATCGTCCTGAGCATCGCCGTGTTTGACCGCGCCAAGTCGATCGTGCACGAGGAGGCGCAGCGGGCGAATAACCTCCTGCTACGCCAGATGCAGCTCTATCTCGACGTCCACCTGCGCGATGTCGAGCGGCTCTCGTCGCTCGTGGCGCATAGCGGTCCACTCGAGAACCTCATGTACGAGTCGGGCCCGGTATCAGCTACTCACATTTTTCGCGCCTACCTGGTGGCGAACCACATGCGGATATACGGAAACGCGATCAGTAGCGTCGCCGACTTCTACGTCTACCTGCCGGCGCTCGACATGGTGTTGAGCCCCTCCGGATTCTATACGACGCGCAACTACCACCTCGTTCGGTTATCCAGGGTCGGCACTGACTATGACGAATGGATTCGTGGATTCTCGACCATCGGTACGGTGTCGTATTTCGAGTCGCGCGCGGAGACGGACGGTGGCGGGGTGTTCGATACCTTCACGATCGTCCGCCCACTCACCCCGCGCCGCCAGGTCGGCCCGGGACGAGGCTGGATTGTAACGCACCTGGACCGGAGCGCGCTCGCAGCGATTTTTCACGACACGAAATGGGCCGACGAGAGTCTCTTCCTCATCCACGACGCGGCACACGGGGTCGTGGCTGCCTCCGAATCCGGTGTTCCTCGTGCCGAGCTCGATCAGGAGCTCGTGCGTTCTTTCGCCGGGGCCCCGCCGTCCAGCGTCGAACTCACCGGCCGGCGCTACGAGCTGCTGCTGCGGACCTCCGAGTCGGCCAACCTCACCTACGCATCGCTCGTTCCCGAGGGGATCTACTCAGACCACTTCACCCGCATGAGGCGGTACACGATGCTCGCCTTCCTGGTCTGCATCGTATGCGGCCTCGTGGTGATCATCTGGATGTCGGTTTCGAGGACCCGTCCCGTGTATCGGGTAATCGAGATGCTCACCCCGGATGCACAGGGGAACGTCTCGCTGCGGCACGACGAGTTCGCCCTGATAGCCGAACGGCTGAAGGTGACGCTTTCCGAGGATCAGCGTCTGCGGCAGGAGCTTCTGCGCTCGAAGCCAATCCTCGCGCAGCGTCGCCTCAAGGAGTTGCTCGTCGGAGAGTCGGTCTACTCGATCGGAGTCGAGAGGAGACTCGCGACCCTCGATGTGGAGTTCGTGCATCCCTACCTGATGCTGGCACTCGTGGAGGTTGATACCGATGATCCGTCCGTCGTCGACAGCCCGGCTCAATCGGTGGACGCCCTCAGATCGGACCCGGAAGGACTCCGGTTCCATGTGATCGCGGATCTCAGCGGTGTCATAGGGGTTCTGTTCGATCTCCCGTCTTCGGACGCTGAAGCAGCTATAGACTTTCTCGCGGCGCGCAAGGCCCGTTTCGAGGATCACGGCGCGGCGCGCTGGGCAATAGGGCTCAGCGAGGTTCACCCACGCGTGAGCGGTTTCCCGCTCGTCTACAACGAGGCGCGCATGGCGTTGGGGTATCGCCTGGTCAAGGGGCGGCGGAACCCGATTCGGTTCAGCGAGGTCTTCACGTCGGTTGCGCCGTACCAGTACCCGATCGAGCAGGAGACGAAACTCATGAACTCGATCGTGATAGGCGACTCCCGCGCCGCAACCTCGATCCTGGACGACGTGTTCGAACAGAACTTCCGGGAATCACCGCTTTCAGTCGAGATGGCGCGCTGTCTCATGTTCGATCTCATCGCCACCTGTATCAAGACGATCGAACAGGTCGTCACCGGCACCGAGCACGCGGTCTTCTGGTCGGAAATGCGGCCGATCATGCGGCTGACCTCGTGCCGGTCGCTCGAGATGCTCAAAGAGGAAATGACCGCGATCGTCTGTGCGACCTGCGATTACGTCGCCGACTCGCGTACCGGGCACAACGAGCAGCTCGTACGTCAGACGATATCGTTCATCGAACGCAACTACGACGACAAGAACCTCTCACCCGACTCGGTTGCCCAGTACCTGCGCAGGAGCCCGGACTACCTCGCGCGCGTCTTCCGCACCCAGATGCACGTCGGCCTGAGCACGTATATCAAACGGCTCCGCGTGAGACATGCCCGCGATCTCCTCGCGGACACGGACCGGACGATACGCGAGACCGCGGAACTGGTGGGTTTCACGAGCAGCAATGCCCTGATTCGCGCCTTCAAGGAGATCGAGGGTGTGACTCCCGGGAAGTTCCGCTCGTGTACGGCCGACCCGGCCGCAGCGGCCCCGGTCGAAACGGCCCCGACCACAGACGACGACCACGAGCTCCGCGCCGCGAGCGGTCACTAGACCCCATTTGTCCACGAATGTCCTCTTTCAGCGACGTGACGGTACGGATACGGCGACCGATCGCGGAGATCAGCGATATCCAGATGCGGAAAACCGATCCAGAATGGACCGAGAGATCAGATGCGGAGCCGGCGCTGCGAACGGCCCGGGCGTGAGAACTCCGGCCCCGCATGAGATCAAACCATTTCAGGAGGTCATCAGTGAAGACCATGAAAATCGCAATGGCGACCCTGCTCGTGCTGTGCATCGCAGCTGCGGGCGTGTTCGCGAGCGGCACGACGGAAGAGGCGGCCGCGCCACGAGAGCTCACCGTATGGGAGACGCTCTGGTTCAACGCATCGGTATCGGTAGCAGCGCTGCACGAGACGCCGCTCTACCAGGAGGTGGAACGACGCACGGGGATCAAGGTAACGTGGATCCACCCGGCGGCCGGGCAGGAGACGGAGGCGTTCAACCTCATGGTTGCGTCCCATGACTTTCCGGACCTGATCTACCACAACTGGCTCAACTACCCCGGCGGTCCGGAACGGGCAATTGGGGACAACGTCATCATCCGGCTGAACGAGATCGTCGAGCAGCACATGCCCAACCTCTCCGGTCATCTTGAGAGGAATCCGGTGTGGGCGAAGGCCGCCGTCACCGACGAAGGTTCACTCTTCCAGATTCCGTTCATCCGGGGCCACGAGGATCTGATGGTGTTCTACGGGCCTCAGGTGCGGGGCGACTGGCTCGGCCAACTGGGGCTCGACGTGCCGGTAACGCTCGACGACTGGGAAGAGGTCCTCGTCGCCTTCCAGGACAACGGCTTG
>SLST01000259.1 GCA_007130265.1 Spirochaetales bacterium | reverse complement strand
GGTCCTCGGGGTCAGCTGCCCGAAACTCTCGCAGATGGCCTACTGCACGACCGTAGTCTCCGACGTCGTAACTGATGACTCCCAGCCAGAAGGGCACGTACTCGATGAAACGCGTCGACCGGAAACGTCGGCCCACGCGGTCGAGCTGCGCGCGCGCTTCGTCCGGCCGCCCCGTGCGATAGAGTGCGAGTCCGACCCGGTACTGCGCGTCCGGGATGTACTGACTGACGGGAAAGCGCTGGATCAACGTCTGATAGCGATCGAGCGCGAGCTCGTAGTCACCCGACTCGAATCGACGTTCGGCCTCGCGAAAGAGGTCACGGTCGCTCTCCTGAGCGACCACGGCCCCAGCGAGGCAGGCCATCAGCAGGGAGACGAGAATTCGTTTCATGTTCATAGCCTATCCCGGGGATTTGCTCCCATCAATGTCGGATTACCGGCGGTTCGTACGAGCGGCTCGCCCGAACCCGCACGAGATGAATCGAGTCGTTGTGATAGCGACGGTCGAGCGAGGCAAGACTCGTCTCTACGTTTCGCTCCATGACATCCACCACAAACCGCCCTCCCTCGTCAAAGTACGGAAAAAGTACGACAACGTGCACATGCTGTTTCAGTGGCGGATCGTCCCCGAACTCCGGGTTGACCGAGCCGAGGTAGAAATGGCCCGGCTCGCTGATCGCGAGGAGGTACATGATCAGTGCGAGCCGGTCGACGCGGTACCCGACATTTCGAACGTACGCGTGGTACGCGACTGAGCGTACGTCCGCCGCCTGCGGATGCACGGCGTCGCCATTCCTCTGTGCAGACAACGCTGCCGTAGCGAGGTTACGCGTCCAGTCGAGCCCGAAGTACGGGTCACGAGTCTCTTCGAGAGTTTCGGTCCACCGGTGCCCGCGTATGTCCAGGTGCTTGGTCTTCAGCGGCGCGATCGGGAGCAGCGACCCGTGGAGCCCCTGGTGTACACCGTCGATGATCCACTTCGCGAATCCGGAGCAGTTGAACCCTCCCCGCCCCTCCTGAGAGCCGAGCGTATCGATGAACACGAGATCACCATGCTCGTCCATCGCCCCGTCGTCGGCGTCGTGCAGCGTGTGTAGGACGTCTCTCGTTCGCCCGGCGACGAGCGCCACGTCCTGATAGGCCGGGTTCGTCGTATCCGGGTAGATCACACTCCAGTCCACGCGACTGCGCGTCATGTCCATGAGCCGCGCGAAGGGCTCGGTGAGAAGCGTTCCCAGCGCCACGGGAAGCGGGATACCGTGGGAGACCCTGACGCCCGCAACGTAGAGCGTGAGCATCGTGCGGGACGTTCCGTCCGGCCGAATGCGAAGGAAGAATCCGGGATCGCTGTGGAGGAAGATCTTCAGCTGATCCGCCTCGCCGTCGGCTCGGCGCCGGCGCAGGATATAGGCGCCGGCGCTCGCGATGGGGAATGCGTCTTCGTGTTCGGGTTCGACGCGTGCCTGGGGCAGGAAGAGTACGTAGCGGTACTCCGGGTTCGTCTCCGTCGTAACGAGCACGCGACGTCCGCTCTCGCGTGAGATCTCGACGCGCGAGCGAAAGGAGTCCAGCTGCGAGAGCGGCGCGAAGGCCGAGTCCAGATGCAGACGGCGCACGTCGTCCGTTTCAGGGGGGAGGTTCGTAAGCCGGTGACTCTGTGCAGGCAGGAAGCCGACGCTCGAGACGATCATCAGTGAGAGCACCACCGGAAGAACCGGAGTCGCTCGCGCGCTGCCCTTACGCTTTCTCATCACCCATATGATCGGCATCACGCCGACGAACCTTGCCGAGCATATCGAGCAGCTCGTCGCGCACGACGCGTATTCGGGCCTTCGCATCGGCATGCTCTCCGGAGAGTTCCTCGAGAATCTGCATCGCCGCTCCCTGAACCGTGTATCGTCTCTCCTGGACGAGGTACTTGATGCGGTAGAGCAGCTGGAGATCTGCGCTCGTGTAGGCGCGCCTGCCGGCGATATCTTTCGTCGGGCTGAGCACGCCGATCTCCTGCTCCCAGTAGCGTAGAATGTGTGGCTTCACGCCGAGAACCCTGCACACCTCGCCGATGGTATAGCGGCGCACTATCGCTCCCGCAGCTCCAGCCTGAACGGTATACTCGAGAGCCCGAAGTCGGCGCGTATCTGGTTCTTCAGGTAACCGACGTAGCTTTGCGGAAAGCCCTTGCGCCGGTTGACGAAGGCGATGAATGTGATCGGGAATCGCTGGACCTGGGTCATGTACCGAACCTTCAGCCGTCCACGGCCTCGAACCGGCGGCGGCGTTCGCTCGAGCCACTCCTCGAGGTGGCGGTTGAGGTTGCCCGTCTCCACCCGGTGGTAGAGCTGCCGATGCACCTTGCCGATCTGCTCGAGAAGCTTTGGGATACCGCTGCCGGAGCGAGCCGACAGCGGAACAATGGGCGCGAACGAGATTACCGGAAAGGCGAACCGGATCTTGTCGCGTACCGCCTCAAATTGGTTACCGATCCGTGGCATGAGGTCCCATTTGTTGAGCCCGATCACGAGCCCGCGTCCCCGGTCGACGACCAGCGAAGCGATCTTCTTGTCCTGATCGCTGAGCCCCTGCTCCGCGTCAACGAGCAGCACCACGACTTCGGCGTCCTCGATCGTGTCGATCGCCCGCGTCACCGAATAGTACTCGATGTTCTCCGAGACGCGCGCTTTGCGCCGCAGACCGGCGGTGTCGAGGATCCGGTAGGACTGCTCGTCATAGACGAACGCGCCCTCGATGACGTCACGCGTGGTTCCCGGTATCTCGGAGACGATCGACCCGTCGTGCCCCGTGAGGCGATTGACCAGCGTCGACTTGCCGGTATTCGGTCGGCCAAGTACGGCGATGGAGATCGTCGTCGGCCTGCCCGACGCCCCGTCCGGCCCGTCAGGCGCCGGCGGTTCCCCGGTCGCCGGGGGTTCCTCCGGCCCGGCCTTCTGCGGCAGCAGCTTGGCGATCTCGGCGATCAGCTCGTCGGTACCGCGTCCATGCGCGGCGGATACGCCGACGACCCGTTCGAGACCGAGTCGGTAGAAGTCCCACACGAGGTCGCCACGTTCCGGTGTGTCTATCTTGTTCACGACGAGCACGAGTCGATCGTTATAGGGGCGCAGTTGCTCAAGGAAGAGCTCATCGGCTGGGGTGAGATCGGTGGCGTCCACGACGAGCAGCACGACATCCGCGGAATCGATCTCCGACAGCGCCTTCGCCGTGATGGCGCGAGCCATCACGTCCTGGTCCGTAGTGTACCCTCCGGTGTCCACGACGCGCACCGCGAGCGCGCCGAGCTCGGTCTCCGCCACAACCGGATCGCGGGTGACGCCGGGGGTGGGGTCGGTAATCGCGCGTCGGCGTCCGATCAGCCGGTTGAACAGGGTCGACTTGCCCACGTTCGGTCTGCCGACGATCGCTACGGTCGGTCGTCCGGCGTCATGCGTTTTCAAGGCCAAATCTCTCTCCCATGACGCGTCTCAGGTATCTATCCACTTCCTTGAAGGAGTCGAGCTCCATGGCCTCGCCCACCACCTCTTCGGCCTCGCGAACCGATACCGCCCGGATCACCTGCTTGACCTCCGGTATGCTGCCCGCGCTCATGCTCAGCTCGTCGAAACCCAGGCCGACGAGGAGCATCGTTGCCAACGGGTCTGCGGCCATCTCACCGCACATCGCCACCGGAATGCTGTTCGCGTGGCCGTTATTGACCACGAGCTGCAGCATCCGAAGCACGCCCGGGTGAAACGGCTCGTAGAGGTAGGCGATTCGCTCGTTTCCGCGGTCGACGGCGATCGTGTACTGGATGAGGTCGTTCGTCCCGACCGAGAAGAAGCTGCTCCTGCGCGCGAGTATGTCGCTGACCATCGCGGCAGACGGAACCTCGATCATGATGCCGACCGGAAGATCCTTCTTCACCGCCGCCCCCTCCGACTCGAGCTCACGGCGGACCTCGTCGAGAAAGCTCAGCGCCTCCTGCAACTCCTCGAGCCCGGATATCATGGGAAACATGATGTTCAGGTTGCCGTGGACGCTGCTGCGCAACAGCGCCCGCAACTGGGAACGGAACACGTCCGGATTCGAGAGGCAGAAGCGGATCGCCCTCCACCCGAGGATCGGGTTCTGCTCGTCGAGATCCGCGATGTCGTGGGCTACCTTGTCTCCCCCGAGATCGAGAGTCCGAATCGTGACCGGTTTACCCGGCAGCGCCTTGAGCACCCTTCGGTACGCCTCATACTGCTCATCTTCGCTCGGCAGGCCTCCGGAACCGAGAAAAAGGAATTCGGACCGGTAGAGCCCCACCCCGTCGCCTCCGTGACTGATCACCGACTCCACTTCATCGGGCACTTCGATGTTGGCCTTGAGCTCCACGAGCTTGCCGTCGCGGGTCTCCGCCCGCAGGTCGTTCAGCCGCATCAGCTGGACTTCGTGTTGGTGCCAGGCGCGACTCTGCTGCGCGTACTCAGCACGGGTCGGCTCGTCCGGATCGAGGATGATCCTGCCATGGTTGCCGTCGACGATGATTGTGTCACCGTTCTCCGCCATCCGTGAGACGTACGAGAGCCCGAGCACAGCCGGTATCTCGAAGCTGCGCGCAAGGATCGCGGTGTGCGAGGTGCGGCCGCCGGCATCGGTGGCGATGGCACGAACCTTCCGCTTGTTCATCGCGATCGCATCCGAAGGCAGCAGATCGTGAGCCACGAGGACGACCTCATCGGGGAGATCGGCGAGCGAGAAGCGTTTGCGCTTTGTGAGGTGCGAGAGGACGCGAGTGCTGACGTCGTGAAGGTCCGAGCTCCGCTCTCTGAGATCCTCCGACTGTGACGAGTTCAGCTTGTCTACGATGCCCTGGACGCTCTGGTAGAGGACCCACTCGACGTTTACCAGTGATTCGGTGATACCGCGCTCGACCTGGTCGTGAAACTCCTCATCCTGGAGCATGAGGCGATGCGAATCGAGGATCGCAAGCTGGTCTTCATCGATCTCGTTCTCGCCGTTGCGCCGCAGATCCTCGAGCTCTGCGGCGGCGGTCTTCGCGGCTTCACGGAAACGCTTCATCTCCGCGTCGACCGAATCGCGCGGTATCGCGTAGCGAGGCACCGCCGGCGCCTCGTGGGTGTGGATGTACACCTCACCGATCGCGATGCCGGGAGACGCCGATATGCCGGAGATCGTTTCCATCCAGGACACTATATGCCGCCCCCGGCGATCGGTCAAACTCGAATCAGCTGAAAGCTCACGGCCGAACACGCCGATACAGAGAGTATGTCAAAGCCGTCCGGCAGCCGGCGAACCTCGATCGGCGTGCTCTTCTGGATAGCGTTTATCCTCCTCGTGCTGGTCATCTTCCTTGCCAACCGTGGCAACATCGAGCAGGTGCTCGAGACGACCGGGATCGTGGAGGTGATTCGAGACCGCTTTTCCGGACCCGATTCTGCTCCCGAGGAGCCGTCCGCCCCCGACGTCGACGAACGGACGCCCGAACCCGTCGAGGAACCTCGAGTCACGATCGACGAGCAGCCATCCCGCCGGGAGCAACCTCCCGTCACGGAGCCGCCTCGCGTCGATCCGCCGCAGAGCGAACCGCAGCCGAGCGTCGAGCGCACGGCACCCGCGCCGGAGCCTTCGCGACCGAGCGCGCAACCGAGCGCGCAACCGAGCGCGCAGCCGCGTCCTGCCCCCGCGCAGCGAGCCCCGTCGCCGGATCCTGAGAAACCGAACCGGTTGATGGCCGGGCTCTACTTCATCAAGGTCACCGAGGACGGCAGAACGTTTCCGCAACGAGTGGTGCGGCCCGTGTACTACGACTCCGGTCCGCTGACCGAGACGATCCGCGCGCTTCTCGCGGGGCCGACCGGCGAGGAGCTGAAGAACGGCCTGCTGAACACAATCCCTGAAGGAACGCGACTCATCTCCGCGCACGTGCAGGACGGCACGGCCTTTCTGAACTTCAACCAGGCCTTCCGGTTCAACGCACTCGGTGCCGAGGGCACGGTCGCGCAGCTGCTGCAGATAATCTACAGCTCGACCGAGTTTCCCACCGTCGATCGGGTCCAGTTTCTCGTCGACGGCGAACGGATCGACTACCTCGGCGGCGACGGGATCTTCGTCGGAGAGCCGCTAGGGCGCAACGCCTTCAGCTCGTGATGAGCGCGTTCGTCACGAGCCGCGAAACGCTCGCCCGCTCGGTGCGAGCGCCGGTGTCGTCTCCCGGCTGCTCGATATAGAGGAGAAACTCCCGGTTACCCTTGGCCCCGCGAATCGGGCTCTCGCACATATCCACGAGGGGAAGACCTTCCGCTTGCAGGGCATCGAGCGTATCGGTCAATATCTCGGGCAGCCGTTCGGAAGGCACCGTCCCGTTGAAGTCGTCGGGCGGCTGCCGCCACTCGAACTGCGGTTTCAGAAGGAGGACCGCCCAGTTCGACCCTGAGAGGCTGAACAGGCGGGTCGCCGCGCCGCGAAGCGACCGAAAACTCAGGTCGGCGACCGCAGCCTCAGGGGCGGGTTCGAGGGCGTCGATGTCCATGATGTTGCTTCGCTCGTGTACCTGCACCCGCTGGTCGGTCCGCAGTCGGTAGTCGAGCTGATTCCACCCCACGTCCACCGCGTGCACGAGCCGCGCGCCGTGCTGAAGCAGACAATCGGTGAAGCCTCCGGTGCTCGATCCGGCGTCGAGTATGACGGCGCCCTCAACGGGGAGCTTCCAGAGGACGATCGCGTGCTCGAGTTTGATTCCGCCGCGGCCGACGTACCGCCTCGTGACGATCGAGATTGCTGCGTCCGGCTCGACGTGTGTGCGCGGGTCGCGGACACACTCCTCTCCTACCCGAACCTCGCCGCAGAGGACGCGTGCAAGCAAGTGCTCACGCGCGAGGTCAGGGTAGAGGCGACACAGCCGATCGAGCAACCGTATGCGCGTCATCCGGCTCAGAAGAACGAGGCCTCGGTGATCGGAGTGACCGCCGTCGCTTTTCCGGTTTCGACGTCGATCGTCACTGCCGTTCCATGGAGCACGACGTTATTCGCACTGACCTCGTTCTTCAGCGGTAACTGAGTAAGAGCGCGCTGGATGCTTATCTGCGGTACGAACCCGATGACCGATTCGGTGGGACCGCACGCACCGAGGTCGGTCTGGTACGCGGTACCCTTCGGAAGGATCCTGGCATCGGCAGTCGTGATGTGCGTGTGCGTCCCCACGACCGCGCTTACCGAACCGTCGAGGTGGAGTGCGAACGCTTCCTTTTCGTCGGTCGCTTCCGCGTGGAAGTCTATCAGGATGATGCGGGTATCGCGGTCGAGGGCCCGAATCATGTCGGACGCCTTGCGGAAGGGACAGTCGATCGTCGGCATACGGCGACGGCCCTGGAGGTTGAGGACGGCGACTTTGACGCCGCGCACATCGACTACCACCTGACCATGGCCCGGAGTCCCGGGCGGATAGTTCGCCGGGCGGAGAAGACGCGGCTCGCTGTCGAGCAGCGACAGGACCTCGCGTTGCTGCCAGATGTGGTTTCCTGTGGTGATAACCGTTGCGCCGGCGTCAAAGAGCGCCGAGACCGCCTCGATCGTCACACCGAACCCCTCCGCCGCATTCTCACCGTTGACGATGACGAGGTCGGCCGAGACGCGCTTGGCGACCTGCTTCAGCAGGGCAAAAACGGCCCTGACCCCGGCCTGTCCGATGACGTCGCCGAGGAACAGGGCTGTAATCGTCTCTTTCGATTCCGGCACTACCGGGCGTACTCCACAATCCGAGTCTCGCGGATCATCGTAACCTTGATCCGTCCCGGGTACCGCAGCTCGGTCTCAATGCGCTTGGCGATTTCCTTCGCGATGTCCCTCGCACCGTCGTCGCTCACCTGCTCGTGATTCACCATGATGCGCAGCTCCCGGCCCGCCTGGATTGCGTACGCCTTCTCCACGCCGTCGAAGTCTTCGGCGATGCGCTCGAGATTCTCAAGTCGCTTGATGTAATTGTCGAGTGCTTCCCGCCGTGCCCCGGGCCGCGAAGCGCTGAGCGCATCGGCTACCTGCACGATGACCGACTCGATGCAACTGTGCGGCACGTCTCCATGGTGAGCGGAGATGCAGTTGATCACCCGTTCGTCCTCGCCGATACGCTTCACGAGCTCTACTCCGAGCTCAACGTGGTTGGAGTCCCCGTCGCTCTCGATACCCTTGCCGACGTCGTGAAGCAGGCCGCCGCGACGAGCGATGTCCGTGTCCGCGTTGAGCTCCGCGGCGAGCATTCCCGCCAGGATTGCTACCTCCTTGGAGTGCATCAGAACGTTCTGACCGTAGCTCGTCCGGTACTGCAGCCGCCCGATCCCGCGAACGCCCTCCGGTTTCATCTGGTGCAGTCCGAGCTCGAAGAGGACCTTCTCGCCTTCGTCGTAGATCGACTGCGAAACCTCCTGAGTGATCTTCTGGACGACTTCCTCGATTCGTGTCGGATGTATGCGCCCGTCGGAAATGAGTCGCTCGAGACTTCGACGCGCGATCTCCTTGCGCACCGGGTCGAAACACGACACGACCACCGCCTCCGGGGTATCGTCGATGATGACATCGACGCCGGTGAGCGTCTCGAGCGTCCGGATATTGCGACCTTCGCGGCCGATGATCCGTCCTTTCATCTCGTCATTCGGTAGCGGCACCGAGGCGACGGTGACCTCCGCGTTGACCTCGCTTGCCATCCGCTGGATGGTCGAGACGAGTATCTCGCGTCCTCGTCGTTCGGCAGTGACGTTCGCCTCCTGCTCGATCTTGTTCACGATGGTCTGCGCGTCGTGGCGCGCGTCGTTCTCAAGCGATCCGATCAGCTGACGTCTCGCCTCCTCGGCCGTGAGACCGGAGATTCGTTCGAGCTCCTGCCGCCACACGGCTTCCTGTTCCGAGAGAACTCGTTCCTTCTCCGCCGTCTTGCGTTCGCGATCCGCGAACTCCTGCTGCTGCCTTTCTACGCTCGCCAGCTTCTGTTCTAGGTTCTCTTCCCTCTGAAGCACCCGCTTCTCGTACCGCTGGAGTTCGCTCCGCTCTTCGCGAAGCTCCTTTTCCTGCTGGTTCCGTTCGCGAAGGAGTTCATCTTTCGTCTCAAGAATCAGTTCCTTCTTCAGTGCCTCTGCATCTTTGACTGCGTCTCGTTTCAGCCGCTCGGCAAGTTGCTCCGAAGCGGACAGCTGAAATCTGGCGTATATCCACCGTATTAGCCAACCTAGAATCAAGCCAGTGAGCGGAAGGACGATCCAAAGCAATAGCTGCATCCATTCCCTCCACTACTGTATGTAATGCAACAAGATAGACTACCGAAACACCTTTGTCAAGCGATCCAATTTCGAGTTAATGGGGATAATGGACTAACGGTCGCGTCAACTTTCGCCCGCACCAGCTTCGACTTACCAGACCATGTCGTCGAGCGTGAAGACAAGCTGGGCAACCGTCTGGAGGTCGACGCCGGCTACGATATACCGATCGCCGTCCGCGTCAACGAGCATGACATCGTAGAGATACGTGCCGTGCAGTTCGACGTCGATCCGGATCGTCAGGTTCTCGCCGAAGTACATCACCTGATCGTCGAGCAGGAACTGCCGGGCCTGGTCCCACCGGTCCTCCCCGGACGGCCGAACACGAATCTCGTGCACTGTGTAGTTGGTCTCATTCGCGATGGTGATCCAGGAAACGGCACGCGAATCTGAGACGTTTGCTCGATTCCCGACAAAGGTCTCGCGCGTCAGGTAGACTCGCGAATCCCCCTCTCGGAGCCATCCCCAGACGATGTATTCGTTCTCCGCAGCGTCGACGGCGCGGATGTCATAACGGTCATCTGTGGAGCTGAACCGAACGCGAAAGGTCGATCCGTCGGCCAGGACGGACCGGCCGAGAAGGTCTTCTCCCCAACGGTCGGTGCTCGAAGGCGATGCGTAGAGGAAGAAGATCGACGCGCCGGTCTCGTTGACGATGGTGAGCTCAACCGTCTGCGCCTCCAGGGTGGCCACCGACGCGAAGAGTACGACGCATAGTGCAAGAGACGGCGCCCGCGGGACGACGCGCGGTGCGATCGCCGCCAATCCGACTCGTCTGGTTCTCACCTTATCCCCCTGCCGCAATGATACCGCGATCGCCGTGATCATGCACTGTGTTGAAGAAGTATCGTTGGAACGGTAGCATGGGCGCGTGCGAAACTACGTAAAGGCCGACGTTCTGAACAACGAAGTCGAGGCACGTCTGCTCTCGTCGCTTCTCGAAGAGGAAGGGATCGCTCATTACCTGCGGACCTATCGCGACTCCGCCTATGATGGCATCTTCCAGCCGGAGCGCGGCTGGGGGCACGTGGAGTCCGACCCGCGCCACCATGAGCGAATCGCCGAGATCCTCGCCGACCTGCGCGAGCAGCAGGGATCCGGGGCCGACGAGTAGCATCCGCCTACCGGTGGGACCGGATCTCCATGTACCGGTGCGACGCTATGTCGCGGGTTGCGGTATACGCTCGGCGGCAAGTGTGGTACATTCGGCCACCGACCGAGACGGACCATCCGTGTCGGGAGAGAGAGAGCTGGGAGTCGACATGGACCATCTGGATCTGCTCGAGAATACGAGCGTCTATATACTGCGCGAAGCATACGCGGGCTTCAAGGAGCTCGGGATGCTCTGGTCGATCGGTAAGGACTCAACCGTCCTGCTGTGGCTCGCTCGCAAGGCCTTCTTCGGGCACGTCCCCTTCCCGCTCATCCACATCGATACCGGGTACAAGATCCCGGAGATGATCGAGTACCGTGACCAGCTCACGCGCGAATGGGGACTGACGATGATCGTGGGGCAGAACGAGGAGGCGCTCGCCGCGAAGGAAACCTTTCCGGACGGCAAGCTGTCGCGCACGCAGTGTTGCGCTGCGCTGAAAACGAGCGCCCTGCGGGCGACGCTCAACGGAACCGGCTCGCGGTACCGTTTCGACCACGCGACCGACCGGTACGAGCGGGACACGAGCGGAACGCCGTTCACCGGCGTCATCGCGGGAGTGCGCGCAGACGAGGAGGGATCGCGCAGCAAGGAGCGCTACTTTTCGCCGCGCGATCAACGCAACGACTGGAACATAGGCGATCAGCCGCCGGAGTTCTGGAACCAGTACAAGACTGAGTTCGCACCCGGCACGCACCTGCGCATTCATCCGCTTCTCGACTGGACCGAGCTCAACATCTGGGAGTACATCGAGCGCGAGTCGATCCCGACGGTATCGCTCTACTACGACCAGGGCGACGGGAAGCGGTACCGTTCGCTGGGCTGCGCACCCTGCACCTTTCCCATCGAATCGACGGCTAAGAACCCGAGCGACATCATCGAGGAGCTGCGGGGCGGCCAGTTGCGAAATGTCGCCGAGCGAAGCGGCCGCGCGCAGGACGCGGAGGACGGCGGGCTCGAGACGCTGCGCAAGAGCGGCTACATGTAGGAGCGCGAAATGTCGGAACTCCAGACACAGACGATACACCAGGAAGCGGTGCCGGCGAAGATCGTGCGCCAGGGTCGGCCTCAGATGCAGATGGTCATCGTCGGCCACGTAGACCACGGCAAGAGCACGATCGTCGGACGACTTCTCGCCGACACCGGAACGCTGCCCGACGGGAAGCTCGAAGCGGTTCGTGCCGCGTGCGAGCGCAACTCGAAACCGTTCGAGTACGCGTTCCTGATCGACGCGCTCAAGGACGAACAGGCGCAGGGTATCACGATCGACTCCGCGCGGGTCTTCTTCAAGACGCCTGCACGCGACTACATCATCATCGACGCTCCCGGGCATATCGAGTTCCTGAAGAACATGGTGACCGGGGCCAGCAGGGCCGAGGTTGCGTTCCTCGTGATCGACGCGTTCGAGGGGATCCAGGAGAACAGTCGGCGCCACGGCTACCTCCTGTCGATGCTCGGCGTTCGTCAGCTCGCCGTGCTCGTGAACAAGATGGATATCGTCGAATACGATCGGACGACCTTCCGCCGGATCGTGCGGCGGTACCGCCGGTTCCTTCGAAGCATCGACGTGGACACGAGCAACGTGGAGTTTATCCCCGTGAGCGGTCTCGCAGGCGACAACATCGTCGACCGCTCGCCGCGGACCGAGTGGTACACGGGCCCGACCGTCGTCGAACAGCTCGACTCGTTCAAGAAGGAGGCCGATCTCGTCGAGCTGCCGTTCCGTATGCCGGTACAGGGTGTCTACAAGTTTACCAAGTACGGCGACGCGCGAAGGATAGTCGCAGGAACCATTGGAACCGGACGAGCGGAAGTCGGAGATGAGATTGTTTTCTATCCGTCCGGAAAGAGAAGCAGGATCGCGACGTTCGAGCAGTTTGCCGCCGAACCGACGCGCCGCACCTCGGCCCCACATGCGACGGGGTTCACGCTCGAGGAGCAGATATACGTCGTGCGCGGAGAGGTCGCCGCCAGGGCCGGCGAGG
>SLST01000199.1 GCA_007130265.1 Spirochaetales bacterium | reverse complement strand
GGAGGACGGGCAGGTCCGACCACCTGGGCTGCCCATCAAGGAGGTCGACAAGCTCCCGGGTCTCGCGCGAGCCCATCGCCTCCTCAGCGACAACGACCACGCCTGTCCCGCCCCCATCGCAGAGCTGCGCCATGAGCGCAGAAATCGAGCCCACGGTCCGCCATGCCAGCTGCTCGGAACGCATCAGCCGCCCAACGAGCTCCGCGTCCCGGCCGGTCGGCGCGAGGATCGCGACCGACAGGTCGTCCATCTATGAACCTCCCTCCGTCGAAGACCGGTCGAGCGAGAAGAGCCGTCCCTCCTCACCCAGGTACCGAGGCCGTCCGGAAAGCAAGCCCTCGAACGATGTGAGGGGTGCGCCCACGCAGATGCCGTCGGCCCCCAGTAGGACCTCGCGGATCGTGCGCTCATGGTCTCCGTACCGCTTCTTCAGGACGGCGATGCACCGCCTCACCTCGCCGAGCGCCTCGAAATGGCGGAGCAGGATGACGGTGTCCGCGATATAGCTCAGGTCGATTCCGGGATCGGACTCCCCGAACAGCCCGTGGGTCGCAACGACCATGAGCGTGAGGACGCCGGCGTCGCTCAGATAGCCGAGCAGCTCGTGAAGTTGGGTCACGAGCGTGCGTTCGCCGGGCATCGCCTGCAGGAACCCGCTGACGCTGTCGATCACGACTATCCGCACCCCGTCTGACTCCACGCTGTGACGAATCCTGTCTGCAAACTGTCCGGGCGATATTTCACCGGCACTCATCTGTTCGAGCGTGACCGCCCCATCCTCCACGCGCGACTCGAGCGGCATGCCGAGCCCCCTGGCGCGCCGCAGGATCGTGTCTCGCCGTTCGTCGAAGCAGAGGATCGAGGATCTCACGCCCCGCTCCGCCGCGGCGCAGACGTAGAGGGAGGCAAGGCTGCTCTTGCCGGCACCGCTGGTTCCGGAGATCACGCAGGTGGTACCCATGTCCAGCCCGCCGCCGAGCAGCGCGTCGAGCGCAGGCGTACCGCTCTGAACCGGGGCGGTGGGCCGCGATACGGGTGCACCCCGCGCCATCACGCGGGGGAACACCTGCATGCCACCGGTCGCGATGATCGCGTCGTGGTAGCCGCCTCTGTACTCCATCGCACGCATCTTGGATACGATGACTCGCCGTTGCGGTCGTCCGTAGTCCGGCGCTGCGATGTCGAGGCCGATCACGCCGTGGACCAGCGTCTCGAACGCCGAAGTATCCATGTCGCCGGCGGGGCCCGCCGAGAGGATCGTCGTGCAGTCCATCCCGTCGAGCTCGCACTTCAGCCGCAGCAGCTGCCGTCGCAGCTGATAGCCGGTATCGACGAGCAGGTACAGCTCGCTCAGGGAGTCGATGAACAGACAGTCGGGATTGTACCGCCGGATCGCCGCCTCGATGGCATCAGAGACCTCGGAGAGCTCCACGTTGGCGGGACTGAAGACGGTCTGCTCGGTGAGCGCGGCGGAGCGCACCTCCGCGGGAAGCTCCACGAGATCCACACCCGTCAGATCCCACCCGTGCGATGCGCTGATCTGTGCGAGCTCATCGATGGTCTGGAGCAGCGTGATGCACAACGCACGCTTGCCTTCGGCGGCCGCGGCCCTGAGGAACTGGAAGCCGAGCGTGGTCTTACCCGTCCCGGCGTCTCCGTGGACCAGGTAGATCCGGCCGGCCGGAAGCCCGCCGCTGAGGATCTCATCGAGTCCTTGGAGACCGGTGCTCACCTGCTTCGCGACGTCTGGCATGTGCCTCCTTGTCCACGCTCGGACTCTCCTCCAATACTAAAGGAGCCGAACGGTCGCGTCCACCGCACGGAAGCACCGCGGAGGCACCGCGGAATCGCGGTTGATCCTCTGCGACGGCGCACATAGTATGAACACAATGGAAGGCTACGCCCAGTTCGGCGAAGACGTGAAGCTCCGTCGGCTGCTCGCCTCGGACGCGACCGGCCTGCACGCCGACGGAGTGTACGTGGAAATCGGCGGCAACGACGGAGTCACCGGGAGCAACACCTTGCTCTTCGAGGAGCTCGGGTACCGGTGCGTCGTGGTAGAGCCCGTCCCCTACCTCGCCCGCCGGATTCGCGAGCATCGCCGGTGTATCGTCGTCGAGGCCGCCGCCGACCGGACCAACGGACGAGCGCGCTTCCTCGTGGCCCGCGGCGGCGACACCCTCTCCACGCTCGATAACGAGAACCGGGTTCACTCGCGCATTGATGAGCACCCGCACCTCGAGGAGATCCAGGTCGTCACGAAGACGCTCGACACGATGCTCGAGGAGGCGGGGTTGACCGCGGGGGCGGACCGACTCGAGCTCGTTTCCATAGACGTTGAGGGGAACGAGACGTCGGTCCTGCAGGGGTTCTCGATCACGAGGTGGAAGCCGCGAGTCGTCATCGTCGAGGACAACTCGTTCGGACGCGACCGGACGGTCCGTTCCTGGTTTGCGGAAAGCGGCTACGTGCGCTTCAGACTCACCGGCGTCAACCACTGGTACTGCCGATCAGACGATGCACTGCTGAACCGACGGCGGCACCGCCTTGCCGCCCGGATCGCTGCGGCCGTGGTTCGGGCGTACGGTGCAATCTCCCGTCGCGGGTGCCCGGCTTTGTCGAACCGTTGACGGTCTGGTAGGATATAGACGTCGTGGCGACCAGCTCGAGCCGACCGAAGAGTGATACTCGCAGACCTGCAAGCGGTCACACCCGCCCGTTCGTCCTCATCCTGCTCCTCCTCGCGTTCGTCCTCATCGTGGTGATCCTGCGGCAGTTCATCGTCGCGATCATCTTCGCCGTACTCCTCGCGCTCCTTGCCGGCCCAACCGCGCGTGCGCTACGCGAACGCGCAGGCCTTGGCCGCAATCTCGCGTCCGGCGCCGTCGTGGGCGGCACGTTCGTGATCGTCGTCCTGCCGGTCTTCGCGTTCCTTTTCCTGCTCATCACCCAGGGGGCGTCGCTGCTTCAGGAGGCGTCGCAACTCCTCGACGAGGAGGCCGCGGACGGCGTACTCGACGCGCTCGTGTTCGACCGCCTGCAGGAGCTCGTCGAACAGACGTTTCCGGACTCCGAGGTCGCCGACGTCGGTGTCCGGGATCAGCTCGCGAGCCTGGCCGACTCCGCAGTGCGATACCTCGTCGACAGCGGGGTCACCGCCTTTGGCAATCTGGCGGATATCGTCGCGAAATTCTTCATCATGCTCTTCCTGCTGTTCTACCTCGTCCGCGATGGAGCGCGAATGGGAGATCGT
>SLST01000317.1 GCA_007130265.1 Spirochaetales bacterium | reverse complement strand
CCGGCGGGGCTTCCGGCGGTGCTTCCGGGTCTTCGTCCGGTGGGAGCTCCGGAACTGTCACCACAGGCGGTGCGTCCGGCGGAGGCGGTTCTTCCGGTCGTTCAGCGGGCGGCTGCGCCGGGGGCGCGGCCGGTCGCAGCAGCGCGCACGACGAGAGAGCGAGCAGGGTGGCCACGACCAGAGCCGGGCGCACGATGGTGCACGGCGAGGGGATCCTCATCTCTATGAGTATACCCCGTGTGCGGGGGATGGTCTCGCGCTCGCGCCGCGGTGTAGCATAACGGTATGCGACGACTTGCTTTCCCGATGATCCTTCTCGTTCTGGTCGTGACGACCGCCACGACGCTGCCTATGCTCGTCTACCGGGATGACCCCGCGTACGTCCTTGCACGCCGCCTTGCGCTCGCGGCCGGTTCAGCACCGCCGCCCGCGATGAGCCCGCTCACCGCGGGGGAGCTGCTTCTGGTGCTCGACGAGATCGACCTCGACGCACTTCCGGCCGGACTCGTTCGCGAGCACCGGGAGCTACGGCGTCGGCTTACCGTCGACCCTGAGGGCGAACCGGTCGGATCGATCGGCCTCGTCCTCTCTCCGGAGCTCTACTTCCACACGGCGGACGCCCCCGACGTCTGGCGGTATTGGTACCCTCATCGCCGGCCGCTGCTCTCCATGCCCATCCGGGCGAAACCGCTCGCGCCGCTTGCGATCGAGTTCGATCTCGACTGGAGGAGAAACTATTCCTTCTTCCCGGGAACCGATCACGTCACGCCGAATCCGGATCCGGCGACCAACGTGCCCTTTGATGTGCTGGAAACCGACGTGCAGTTCCCCTTCCGGGCGCTCGTCTCGGCCGGGGGCGAACGGTGGTCGGTCCAGTACGGACGGGGTCTTGTCACGCTCGGTTTCGGGGAGAGCGGAAGCCTCTTCCTGGGCGACCACGTCGACTACCACGAGTACCTCATGGCCAGCGTCTGGGGTCGGCTCATCACCTATCGCGCGCTCTACCTCGACCTGGAGCCTCATCCGGACCCGGTGGACAACCGGATGTTCTTCGCCCATCGCATCGAGATGCGTCCGGCGCCGTGGCTCTCGCTCGCGGCGAACGACGGCTGGATCTACGCCGGGCCGCCGCTCGAGCTTCGCCATTTCAACCCGCTGATGATCATGCACAGCTGGTTTCTGCCGCAGAGGGGCAACTCGCTTCTGAACTTTGAGGCCACGGTTCGCCCCGCGCGTGGTCTCGAGATCTACGGCCATCTCGCGATCGAGCAGCTTCAGATCGCGCTCGAGGAGGAGCGTGGCTACGCAGACGACGATCCGAACGCGTTCGGCTATCTTGCGGGTCTCGAGTACGTGATGCCGCTCCCGGTCGGTTGGCTGACCGTAGGCGTGGAGTGGGTGCGTCTTGACCCATGGATGTACATGGGACGCAACCTGGCGACGAGCTTCACCTACCGGCGCCGCGTGCAGGCCGAGCACGTACGCAACCCTGAGGGAGTACCCGTCGGGGCGAAGGTGCTCGTTGAGAAGCCGCTCGGCCATCCTGCGGGACCGGACTATCACGAGGTACTCGTCCACGCGAAGGCGAGCATCAGCGGGCGCGTGACCGTAGGCGTGGAGGCGAGGTTCGCGGCGAAGGGCGAGAACGAGCTCGGGCGACCGGTCGAGGTCGAAGGCCCGGCCGACGCCGGGCGGCGCACCCCGTCGGGCGACGCGCCCGAGTATCTGATGCACGCGCGCCTGGCCGCAGACGTGCTCATTGGCGAGTTCGCGCTCTCGTCGGTTCCGGTGGAGCTCCGTTCAGGAGCCGTCGTCGATGCGCTTCGGGTCCTCAATCACCACCACGAGGCGGGGACGATCCTGGCCGACCTGCAGTTCTCGCCGTACGTCTCGGCCAGCGTGAGCCACGATTTCCGTCGTTGAGCATCCCCGCGGGCGGCCGGCTCAGAGTGAGGCTTCAGAATCGGTGGTGCCGCCGGAAGCGCGGCAGGCCGTGGCGGCGCATCTCCCGGATCGCGGCCTCATACACCGCGATGACACGGCGGGCCTGGTTCTCGACCGACCAGAGCGACGCGCGTCCGCGCGCCTCGCGGCGTTTGGCTCGGTAGAGACGCGGGGTTCGAAGCAGGTGGACGACCGCCCCTGCAAACTCGTCGGGATCGTCGCGGGTCAGAATCCCCCCAACGTTTTCGCCGATCAGGTCGTCCACACCCGTCGAGCTGATGGCGACGACAGGCGTGCCGACCGAAAGCGACTCGAGCAGGACAAGCCCCTGTGTCTCGGTTTTCGATGCGAAGATGAACAGGTCGCAGGCGCGCAGGAAGCTCAGCACGTCGTCGCGGTCGAGGTACCCGGTGATCGTCACGTCGGCCGCGAGGTCTCTCTCGCGGATCTCCTCTTCGATCTCTTCGCGGTCGGGCCCGTCGCCTATCATGAAGAAGTGGAACGGCTCACCGGCATCCCGAATGCGGGAGGCGGCCCGGATGAGAAACCTGATATTCTTCTCACGCCCGAGGCGGCCCACAGAGACAAGGAGCCGTTTTCCGTGGAGCCGATCCGGATCGCCGAGCGCATAGCGGTCGAAGAGGGCTGCAAGAGGTGTCGAGGTCTCCCGGTTCTGGAGGTCGATGCCGGTCGGAATGACGGTGACGGGGGCATCGACCCCATACCCGAGTATCTCGTCCTTGATTCCGTTGCTCGGCACGATCACATGGTTGCACCGACCGCAGAAATGCTGTGCGATCCAGATGACCGTGCGGCGCGCGAAGGCGCGGGGAAAGGGCATGTAGTGCGTGTATTCCATGTAATGCGTGTGGTACGTGTGCACGTGCGGCGTGCGCCAGACGGCGCTGGCGACCAGCGCAAAGACCCCCATGTTGCCCGGAACCTGGGAGTGTATGACGTCGGCCTTGATCCGGCCGAATCTCAGGATCGCCACCGGTCCCATCCATGCGAGCCGTCGTTCCTTCATCATCTTGAAGGGGTAGGGAATCGATGGCACGCGAATGTTCCTCGGGTGCGGGTCACCGCGGCCGAAGTAGCGCGGGCAGAAGACCCAGACTTCGTGCCCCTGGCGCTCGAGCTCGACCCGGTAGGTGTCGATGGAGGTGACCACGCCGTTGATCTCGGGGCGGTACGTATCGGTAAAAATCGCTATTCGCATCGCGCAGAGTACCTGACGCCAGTATAGCAGGGGCGATTGCCCGTTGGCCACCGGGCCACCGGTCCGACGGGTTCGCGCCGGCGGCGAATCT
>SLST01000419.1 GCA_007130265.1 Spirochaetales bacterium | reverse complement strand
TACCTGAAGAAGGAGGCCGAGCGCGTGAGCATCAGCGAGCGCGTCACCGTCTCCGCGGAGCAATTTCTCGAGCGCTTCCTCTTTCCCCGGTCGATGTTCTCGCAGACACTCGATCGGCTCTCCGGCGGCGAGTTCCGGCGGCTCTATCTTGTCAGGACACTCGCGACCGCACCGAATTTCCTGTTGCTCGACGAGCCGACGAATGACCTGGACCTGGAGACGTTGCGCGTTCTCGAACAGTACCTCGACGACTTCAGCGGATGCGTGCTGCTCGTGTCGCACGACCGCGCGCTGCTCGACCGAGTGACCGACTCGCTTCTCGTGTTTGACGGCAGAGGGGGCGTCCGTCCGTTCGTGGGCAGCTACGACGACTACCGCGCCGAGCAGGCGGGCCCGCGAAGTACCGGCGACAGGGCCACGGACGATCGCTCTGGAGCTTCGGGGCGCTCGCACCGGCCGCGCGGCCGGACCGGACTATCGTACCGTGAGCGTGAAGAGTACGAGTCGCTGCCGGACGCGGTGGCAGAGCTCGAGGAGGAGCTGCGACGGCTCGAGGTGCTCTTTCAGGCGCCGGTGGACGATCCGGCGAAGCTCGAGGCGGATACCCGCCGTTACCGGGCGCTGCAGGCGGAAGTCGACGAGAAGACCGCGCGCTGGGAGGCGCTCGCCGAACGGGCGGAGTAGCCGGCCGACGAGCGTGCGCCGAGGAAGAGCAAATACATGCTGCGTGTTGCGCAACGCGGCGAGTACCGTTAGTATGGCGACCGTCATCCTACAGGAATGATGTTTGGGCAAATCGGAGCCGACGGTTTCCGGTTCGATGCGAGCACCCGTCGCGACGGGCGTTCGCGCGGGGAAGCTGTACGCTCTTGCCGAGGAGGCGATGTGGGTTTGAATCTGGTTGTAATGGTGAAACAGGTCCCGGACACCCAGAACGTGACCGGGAACGCCATGAAGGAAGACGGCACGGTGAACCGTGGCGCCTTGCCGGCGATCTTCAACCCTGAAGATCTTCATGCGCTCGAGGCGGCTCTGACCATCAAGGAGTCGGTTCCCGGCTCGAGAGTTCACGTCCTGACCATGGGGCCGCCAACCGCCGTTCAGGTGCTCAAGGATTCGCTCTACCGCGGCGCCGACTTCGTGGCTCTGATTTCGGACAGGCGGTTCGCCGCGGCGGACACGCTCGCCACCTCCTACGCTCTGAAGTGCGCGATCGAGAAGATCGGCGACTACGATATCGTGCTCTGCGGACGGCAGGCGATAGACGGCGATACCGCCCAGGTTGGCCCGCAGACCGCCGAGAAGCTCGGCATCAACCAGATCACCTGTGTCTCCGAGATCGTCGATCTCGATCCGGATACCCGGACGATTACCGCTCGACGATCGATCGAGGGCGGTTACGAGAAGATCAAGGCGGCGTTCCCCGTTCTTCTGACCATAACCGACGAGGGGTTCACGCCGCGCCCGCCTTCGGCGATACGCATGATGACCTACAAGAACGCAACTACGGCGATGAGCGGCGGTGACTACGACGAGACCTACCTGACCGGCGGCGCGGAGCTCAAGGCAGAGAATGCGATCAGTCTCTGGGACAGCAATGCCATAGGCGCTGATCCGGAGCACTGCGGGCTGGCGGGCTCACCCACGAAGGTGAAGACCATCGATCTCGTCGTCCTGAAGTCGGAAGACATCAGGATGATCGAGAACTCGGATGAAGCGATCAGCGACATGGTTCACGAGCTCGTCGCAGACCACACCCTGGGCTGAAGGAGAATCCCGTGGCAGCGAAAAACAGCGTGATGGTGTTCGTCCAGCAGGACGACGGGCAGATAGCCGAAGTCAGCGTGGAGCTCATCAGCAAGGCCCGAGACCTTGCCGACCAGCTCAAGACTGAGGTGACGGCGGTTCTGATCGGCAACGGGGTCGGCAAGGCCGGCGAATCGCTGATTCCCTACGGGGTGAACAGGCTCTACACGGTCGACCACGAGGGCCTTGAGCACTACACGCCCGTCCCGTACTCGAAGGTGCTCACCCACATCGTCAGAAAGGTCTCTCCTCAGATCGTTCTCTACGGGGCGACAACCACCGGTCGCGACCTCGCCCCGCGAATCGCTTCCGCGCTGCGCGTTGGCCTCACCGCCGACTGCACCGATCTCAAGATCGGCAACTACGAGTCGAAGGGGAAGTCCTACGAGAACGTGCTCTACCAGATCCGCCCGGCGTTTGGGGGGAACATCATCGCGACGATAGTGTCGCCCGAGCGCAAGCCGCAGATGGCCACCGTGCGCGAGGGCGTCATGAAGATGGGCGACCCTGATCCGGGTTTCAAGGGTGAGATCATCTCTGAGTCGGTCGAGCTCGAGCCGCAGGACTTCCCGTCGCAAATCGTGGAGCGGGTGAAGGAAGATAAGCTCGTCAATCTCAAAGGGGCGCAGGTCATCGTCGCCGGCGGGATCGGCGTCGGATCGAAAGAGAACTTCAAGTTGATTCACCAGCTCGCGCATGCGCTTGGCGCAGAGGTGGGGGCTTCACGCGCCGCCGTCGACGCGGGCTTTGTCGGCAAGGATCACCAGGTGGGACAGACGGGAACTACCGTGCGGCCAAGGCTCTATATCGCATGCGGCATCTCCGGGTCCGTCCAGCACCGCGCGGGCATGGATGAGTCGGCCCGGATCATCGCGATCAACACCGATCCGGAGGCGCCGATCTTCCAGATCGCGAACTACGGTATCGTTGGGGATCTGAAAGAAGTGATTCCCCGCTTCATCAAGGCATTCAGGGCGAAGGCGTAAGGAGGCATCAGATGGACAACTTCCTCAGAGATAACGAAGATATCCTGTTTCACCTCGAGCACATCGATCTCGACCGCGTCATCCGCCTGCGCGAGGACGACTTCCGTAACGAAGAGCAGTCGCCGTACGCTCCCGAGAGCGTGGCCGACGCGAAGGACTCCTACGTTCGCGTGCTCGAGCTCATCGGACGCGTCTGCGCCGAGAATCTCGCGCCGCGTGCCGCGGAGATCGACAATGAAGGCGTGCGCCTCGTGAAGGGTGAGGTCGTCTACGCGAAGGGGACGCAGGAGGTGCTCGACCTCTTTGCGAAGGCCGACCTCATGGGGTTCTGTCTACCGCGGAAGTACGGCGGGCTCAATTTCCCGTCCACCATCCTGACGATCGCCGCGGAGATGACCGCCCGCGCGGACGCGTCGTTCCTCAACTTCGGGCTGCAGCAGGATATTGGCGAGACGCTTAACAAGTTCG
>SLST01000390.1 GCA_007130265.1 Spirochaetales bacterium | reverse complement strand
GGGGATCACTGCGCCACCGGGGCGTGAACTCGCTCAGCGGACGCTCGTCGGCAACGAGGTAGATCCGAACCGGTCCGTCGTCGGCAACTTCCCTGATCTCCGCGTTGACCGTTACCAGCGGATCAAACTCCACTTCGGTCTCGTCGAACGTAATGCGGCCTTCTCGCACATAGAAGCTGCGATCGAAGTAGAACACCTCACCGCCCTGGATATTGACGCCCCCGGTCAGCGAAAACGCCCCGGTCGAGCTCTCGTGGGTGACGCGAACCGTCTCCCCTACCCCGGCAAAGCCCCGCAGAATCGGAAAGGCGCTCGTCGGCCACCGGAACTCGACGCCTCTGCCGGTGCGCACCGTCAGGTCGACGCTGAGATCACTCGCCTGCTCTTCGAGCAGCGCTTCATCGGGAACCTCGGAAAGCGTGATGGTCATGGACGACCCGGTCACGGCCCCGGTCACCCTCGTAGAGGTGAGCGTCCCGTCAACCTGTACCGTTCCGGTTGCGCGCCCGTCGATCACGGCTCCCCCGAAGTCGTACGCAACGCGCACCGCAGCGTCGGGTTCGGTCGCGATGTTGACCCGGAACTGCTCGGGTAACCAGCGATCCATCGTCATTTCCATCGAAACCCGTGCGCGCCCGGACCCGGCAGGTACGCTCATCTCCCGGGCGTTAAACGTCTTCTCGTCGAAGACGACAAACGTCCGGGCGGGGCCGATCGGGTCGGGCAGGACGTCGAGCCGCGCCATCACGCCGTCGACGACGAGGGTGCCGTAAAAGTCCGGGTCGTTGAGCGGGCCGACGACTCGAAGGCTCCCGGTCACCTCTCCGTCGGTGAAGCCGAACCCCGGAGACTCGACGCCGGCCCACAGGCGGGCGGCGTCTCCCCAGATGTTGATCAGATCGACTTCGATCGCCCCGCCGTCTACCAGCCCGATGGCGTCGAAGCGCACCGGCAGAGGCGCGCCCACCGACGCGCGAAACGCCCCTCCGGCGCGAAGAGCAACCGACAGAGCGTCGTCGGGTCCTCCGAAGAGCCGCGTCGTGCCTTCACCTCGTGCGACGCTGAAGGTCCAGTCGGACGGAAGATCGTCTCCCACGGGAAGCCCCAGAATGCGAACGGTGCCGGCGAAGTCAGCGGTCGCCACGTCCTCGATCGCGACAAGGTCGGTGAATCCACCGGCTGCTTCCACCCCGACCGAGACGCGACCGGTCTCGGTCTGCTGTACGAGCGATGCAGAGATCTCAACGGCGCCACGGTCGACCGCAAAGGAACCACGGACCCCTTCGACGAAGCTCCGACCGTAGCGACCCGCGGCCTCGATCAGACGGACAGACGCGCGATCAGCCTCTACCTCGGCGGCAAGCTCGATCGGATCGTTGTTGAACTTGCCGTTGACGAGCTCGAATCGGGCAGCGGCGCTCATGTCGCCGAGCGGTCCCTCGACGGCAAGCGTCCCGGTCAGCGAACCTCGAACGGTCTCGACCCCAAGGCGCTGCAGCGGAAGCAGCCCGAACTGCGCCGTCCCGTCGATGCTCCCGTCGGCATAGGCGGCTGCGAACGAATACCTCTCACCGTTCTCACCACTGAGGTCGAGATCGATGCTTCCCCCCAATTCGGCCAGATCCCATGCGACCTCGCCACGGCCGGAGACCGTCGAGAAGGCGTCCGAGTAGACGAAGGTTGTGAGTCTCGCCCCTGCCGGTGAGAAGGTCCCGGCGAGCGATACGTCGGAGACGGCAGCCGGGCCGATCGGAATGCCGGATGCGAGGAGCCGGTTCGCGCGAACCGACCAGTCGGTCGCGGAGAAGTAGTAGCCGTCGGCGGAGAACGCCAGGCGTCCTGCATCCGCACCGAGCAGAGGAAGCGGAAGGTCGCCTGAAGCGCGAAACACGATCTCGTCGCGTTCACCAAAGTAGAAACGGGCGTCCACGTCGTAGAGCCCCTGGATCTCAAGGCTGTTGTCCGGCTTGAACCGTCCGGTGAACTGGTACGGGATATCCTCAACTACGACGTCGCTCGTGAACCCCACCGTACCGCCGTTCTCCACACGCGCCGTGAAGTCGCCGCGTCCCTCGTAGCCCTGATAGCTCGCAAGCAGATCGCGGATGATGACCGAGCCGTCATCGTAGGTGAGCGAGAGCGACACGTAGTCGTCGGTGTTCCGCGAGTCATACGCGTAGAGCAGCGGCACGGTCACGGAGAGGCCGTCGGTCACGTCGATACCGACCCGCGTGTCGACAACGATACCGCTCGGTAACACCGAGAGGTCGGGCAGAGAAAGATCCGGGACGAGTGCCTGCTGAATCCGGATGAGCTGCTGAGGAACTACTCCCCGCGCATCGACGCGAGCGCGCGCGAAGCGGCCGTCGGAGTGGTGCTCGGTGGCGATCTCGAAACGCGAGCGAGCGGTTCCGTGAAGCTCTGCCGTCAGCTCGGCGGACGGTGGATCGGTGAGCGATACGGATCCACGCAGCGATGAGAAGGTCGATCCCGCGTACGCGAACCGCCCGGCGCTCACCGAGATCGTCTCTCCGGTTGAACGCAGATCAGCTTCCATCGTCAGCGGTTCGATGCCGCCGTGAATGACGTTGCGGAGGGTCAGTCGGCCATCAGGACGCACGGGCGAGAGCCCGACCGTACCCTGGTACTCGACGGTACCCGCAGAGGAGACGAACGAAAACTCATCGATCAGGACGCTCTGCTCGTCACCGGTGAATCGCAGCGTCATCTCGCCCGCCGGAAGCCCGGCGAAGCCGGGTATCTCGCTCAACAGCGATCCTCCAAAAGAGATGCGCTGTGGGGTCACCGTCACGTTGGCCTGTCCCCGGATCGGCACTGCGAGATACTGGTTGTAGGCGTCGTAGGGATCGCTGAGCCGCACGAGATCACCGAGACGGTACCCATCGGCGAGGATTCGCGCGTACAGCTCTCCGTCGGCGGCCAGGTAGCGCACGTAGATGTCGATCGGGTCGCGGCTCTGCACGTTTCGTGCCTCGAGCACGCCGTCGCTGAATCGCACCTGGAGCACCTGGCCGCTTATATTGGCCACATTGCTCGAGATCTCGGGAAGCGCGAGCTCGAAGAGGGTCTCGCCGGTCTCCACGTTGACCGACCCGACCGCGTTGAAGTACCCGGAGACGGAAGAAAGGGGGAGACCATTCGGAGTCCCCGCGAGACGCATATCGCCCTGCGCGCGGATGTTGATGATCTGCTCGTCGATCGACGTCGTAAAGAAAAGCCGGTGCGCCTCCAGGCGTCCGAGGTG
>SLST01000475.1 GCA_007130265.1 Spirochaetales bacterium | reverse complement strand
TCGATCGACAAGGCCAACGTCCTGCAGACGATGGTGCTCTGGCGCGAGGTCGTCACCGGGGTTGGGGCGGAGTATCCGGACGTCGAGCTCTCGCACATGTACGTGGACAATGCCGCGATGCAGCTCGTCCGGAATCCGCGTCAGTTCGACGTGCTGCTGTGTGGGAACATGTTTGGCGACATTCTTTCGGACGAGGCTTCGATGATCACCGGATCGCTCGGGTTGCTGCCGAGCGCCTCGCTCGCCGAATCGCGCTCGGGAACGCTCGAAGCGCCCGTGTTCGGACTCTACGAGCCGGCAGGCGGCTCCGCGCCGGATATCGCCGGCCGCGGCATCGCGAATCCCATCGCACAGATCCTCTCTGCGGCACTCATGCTTCGGCACAGTTACGGGCTCGAGGAAGCCTACCGCGCGATATCCGCGGCGGTTGCACAGGCGCTTCGCGCCGGCTACCGGACCGCGGACATCGCCGAGGCGGGAAGGTCCGCCTCGCCCACCGCGGAGATGGGCACGCAGATCGCCGAACGCGTAATTGCGTCGTAGTCGCTGCGCCGCAGCTACCGCCGCCGCAGTTCGCGGGCGATCGCGGCGAGCGGGATCCCCTCGCTCTCGAGGAGCACGAGAAGATGGTAGAGCAGGTCCGCGGTTTCGCCGACGATCGACTCCTCGTTGGACGCGAGCACGAGCTCTACGGCTTCCTCACCGAGCTTCTTGCGGATCTTCTCCGCGCCCGAGGCAAAGAGGTGGGTCGTGTAGCTTCCGTCGGGAAGCTGCGCGTGTCGCTCGGCGACGAGAGCGGCGAGCTCCTCGATCACGTCGCCGAGACCACTGTCCACCAACGCAGGCGACTCGGCGTCGAATCCACCGGAAGAGTCCCGCGTGGGTTCGGCAGCGGACGCGGCGTCGACGGTCGATGGCGCGTCAGGATCGCCGGCGAGCACCGCTTCGTACCATCCGTGCCGATCTGAGATCGTCGCGGAGATGGTTTCGTAGAACGGCAGCAGTCGCCCGGTGCCGGGATGGAGCGCCCAGAGGCGACTCTGCTCGAGCGTCTTGCGATACCCCTTTTCGTTCTGCTGCAGGACCTCGCGCGGACGTCCGTCCGGCAGGCAAACGACGAGCGGTCGTGCTCCGGCCATCACCACTCCATCTCGTCGGCGCCGGCTGCGACCGAGTCCTTGAAAACCTCGTCAATGTCAATCGTACCCTCGTAGATCGCCTTGCCGACGACGACGCCGACGATGTTCGCGGCGCCATCGGCGCGGACCCGCTCCAGATCGTCCATGGAACCGACCCCCCCGCTGAGAATCACAGGGATGCCGGCCGCCTGCGCGACGGCGTTGGTCCGGTCGAGGTCCGGTCCCTCCATCGTGCCGTCGCGCGATATGCTCGTATAGATGATCCCGCACACGCGGGCTTCTTTCGCCTTACGGGCAAGGTCGACGTCCCTTATCTGCGTTTCCTTTTCCCAGCCCGAGATGCGGACCATCCCCTCCAGGGCGTCGATGCCCACGAGGAAGATCTCCCCGTAATGCGCGACCCATCCGGCAACGTTCTCCGGCCGTCGGGCAAAAGCCGTCCCCACCACGAGGCGGTCGATGCCGAGGTCGAGTAGCTCCTCTATGTCTTCGTCCCGTCGTATGCCGCCGCCGAGCTGGATGGTCGCATCCACCGCACGCCGAATCTTGCGGATCTTCTTCCGGTTGGTCCGCGAATCGCCGCGCGCGGCGTCGAGATCGACGACGTGAATGCGTCGCGCACCGGCGTCAGCGAGTTTCCGCGCCATCACCACCGGATCGCGTTCGTAGGTGGTCGCCTCCTGGTAATCGCCACGCACCAGGCGGACGCACTCCCCGCCAAGAATGTCGATCGCTGGAATCACCGTCATGGCTCACTCCCAAAGGTTTCCTGCAGTATACGAAAACCGGCCGATCGAAGCTATGAGCCGGGGCGCGCCTCGTCGAGATGGCGCCAGAACGCTTCGAGGTACGCGTTGAGCCCGGGGATCTCAAACCCGTCGACCTTTTCCTCCTCGAGGCCAAAGGCCGAGCCGAGATCCATGAGATCTCTGCCGTCGGCGGCTGCCCACCCCAGGAGCGCGGCACCGAACGAGGTTGCCTCGGGCATGCCGCTCAGGCGGAAACTCGACTCGGGGGCGAGTGTCGCGAGCAGCGCATTGTAGTCCCGGTTGTTGCGGAAGCCGCCCTCGGTATAGACGATCACTCCCGGACCGAGCCCGACGCGTTCGAGCGCGGTGATCGTCTGGATGGCGAGCGACAGGTTGAGCACGGCGATGGCGCGGCGAGTGTCGGAGAAGAGCTCCGGCGCCCGGCCGCCGGCCCGGCCGCCGGATTGCACGTCCTCGAGCGTGAAGACCTCGTCGTGGTCTACGACCCGCGCCGCCGAGTCGGGAAACTGCCCGGTACCCCGCGCAACGGCGGGCAGGATGAACTCCCGAGCGGTCTTGACCACATCGCGATAGGTGTTGGGGTCGAAATCCGGCAGGCCCTTCATGCCGAATCGTTCCCTGAGAAGGGTTGTGTACGTCTCGAACTCGAGACCGCCCATCAGGATCGAGGTCTTCACCGGCTGCCGAAGAGCGGACATGTTGTAGAAGACCGCCTTGCCGATCTCCTCGTCGGCGAACGAAACCCGCTTCTCCGGGTGCATCGCAACGCACCAGGTGCCGGTCGAGTTCACGATGAGATTCTCATCGGGCTTCTTGATCAGGTACGGCAGGAGCGACGAGTTCGAGTCGTGCACGCCGAGGGTCACCTGTACACCGGGAGAGAGCCCGGTTCTGCCGGCGACCGCCGGGTCGAGTCGACCGAGGACCGTGCCCGGCTGCTCGATCGAGTCAGGGAGCTTGTCGCGTATATCGAGCGCGTCGGCGACGAACGAGTAGTCGAGTGAGGAGAAGTCGAAGAGGCATGTGTGGCACGCCACATACGTGTAGTCGGCCCCGATCTTTCCCGTCAACCGGAAGGCGAGGTACTGCGGGTAGAAGAGCACGTGTTTCACGCGCGCGAAGGCGTCAGGCCGGGTCTTCTGGAAGAAGAAGACCCCCTGGGCAACATTGAGCAGCGCCGGCAGCTTGAGCGTCGCCGTACGCCGTTGCAGTTCCTCGGGAGAACCGGTGAGCCGATAGAACTCTTCGTGAAAGGCATCCCCCGGCTCGTGAGTATAGTCAACGACAGGGATCGCTAGCTCACCCTCCGCGTCCACACAGGCGAAGGTCGCGCCGTGAGTTGCGATCGAAATCAGCTCGATCGCATAGCGCGAATTGAGCTCAGAGAGCGTGTCGAGCAGCCATGATTCGATCCTGTCCGAGGGAACCCAGGGGATCCCTTCCCGCTCCACGGATTCGAACGACATGCTCTTCCCGTCCACCAGGTCGAGCGACTCGTCGTAGATGTGGACCTTCTTGTTGGTCTTCCCGATATCGATAACGGCGACATACCTGTCCTGGTTCGCACTCATGAGTCACTGCCTCCCTGACTGATCTTCTTCCGGTACCGTTCGACTTCCCAGCTCTCGATGAATCGCACGAGGTGTGGGTCGAGGTGCCGTGCGCCGCCGAACGACTCTGCGTAGGCAGCTATCTTCACCTCATCAAGAAACAGCGCGAGCGCCGTGCGTGCGGCCGACGTCGATTCTGCGACGGAGAATACGCCCACGCCCTGGACCGCGACGATTCGCGCTTCAGACCCGTGATCTTTGCGGTAGGCAGTCAGCACAGAGCTCAGGGCCGACGCTGGGGACGAGGGGGTGCCGGTGACGTAGACCGGTCGTGATCCGGCGTAGACGATGTGATCGGGCGAGAAGGCCCCGTCGAGGGGAGCGAAGTCCGCAACCGACTTGAGCCGCTGAAGCAACTCAGGATTCGCATGAAACTCCACGGCGATGTCGTGAGCGAACGCCAGCTCTATCGCGGTCTGCCAGCGGCTGCGAGCCGCCTCATCGGGTTCCAGAGGCGAGAGATCCGGCTCGCGCGTGATTGCCTTCCCGACCACGCGCTTCACCTCACGATGCAGCGCGTCGATCTCCGATCGAGCAGCTCCGGCGATGACGAGTCCGTGATTCTGGAGCATAACGATCTTGGGGAACATCCCGTGCTGTTCGGCGTGATTCTCCGCCGTCTTGCGCATGTGATTCGCAAGGACGTATCCCGGCTCGATCGCCGGGACCCAGAGCAACCGCGGTCCGAACAACCGGCGCGCCTCGCGCTCCCCGTCAACGGCGCACGTGAGCCCGTTGACGAAAGCGGGGTGCGTGTGGACGACCAGCGGATAGGGAAAAAGCTCGTGCATCAGCGTCTCGACGCTCGGCCGCTTGGTCTCACCTTCACGACGCGCGGCCATCAGGTCCGCAAGCGCGGCCTCTTCGCGCGCGGCCGTATCGTCCGGGTACGTCACGCTCCACACCTTCTGCAGTGCCCGTCGATCCATCCTCGCGAAGCCTTCGGGTCCTATGGTCGCGAGTGGGAATCCGGACGCCTTGATATACAGGGTGTCGGTGTCCTTGAACGACGTGTTGCCGCCGCCGGCCAGCACCCAATCCTCGTCGGAACCGTACCGACGGGAGACCTCCACCAAATCGGCAATACTCATGCCTCTCCTCCAGTTGCGATATCGTAGCGCAGCTTCGCACCGGACCGAAAGGGAACGACCCCGTCGTAGTCATCCGGCACTACCCACTGCGACTCGGACAGTGTGATGGTTCGCTCGTTAAGAGGCAACCGGTAGAACTCTGCGCCCCATCGTGAGACGAACGACTCGAGGCAGGCGCTCTGCGGCGGAAGCGCCGACTCGGTCAGCGGGAGACCGGCGCGCTCGAAGAACTCCGCGAGCAGCGGTACCGCGACCGGCGCGGTATAGATCCCGGCACATCCACAGTCGGACTCCTTGGCAGAACGCGGGTGGGGAGCGCTATCGGACCCGAAAAAGACCCTGGGATCGCCGGAGAGCACCGCGGCGCAGAGCGCGTCCCGGTCGGCCGAGCGTTTTGCTATGGGCTTGCAGAAATGGTGCGGTCGCAGATCACCGCCTATCACGTCGTCGAGCGTGAGCAGAAGGTGATGGACGGTCACGGTCGCGGCCACCCTGGGCGGGAGATCTGCGAGCGCCGCGAGCATGTCCCGACTGCTCACATGCTCGATCACGATGCGCAGGTGCGAAAAACGCCGGACAATCCACTCGACGGTCGGGAGGTACGCGATCTCGCGGTCGAGCGAGAAGGCTCCGGGCGCCTCTGCGTGGATTTCCAGCACGAGGTCGAGCTCCTCCATCGCCTCGAACACGGCGGCGAGCGACGCTACGTCGAAGACGCCGTCTTCGGAATGGGTCGTCACTCCCTGCGGATAGAGCTTCCCGCCGATGGCACCCGCCGCGGCAAGCGCGCGTACCTGTTCGTCGGCGAGGCCCTGAACGACCTTGAACGTGAGGAGCGGCTCGAAGGGGCACCCTTCTCCCACGGCTGCTTCGATGTCGCGTCGGTACGCGGCCAAGCGATCGGCGGTCGTGATGGGCGGCACAGTGTTGGGCATGACGAGCGCGCGGCCGAACCAGCGCGCCGTATCCGAAACGATCGTGCCGAGGAGCGGCGGCTGGCGGAAGTGGACGTGGAAATCGTCCGGAGCGCGCAGTGAGACTGGCATGTGGCCAGTCTACCGTAGATTCCGCGCGGTGGGATAGGTTCCTTCGGTGGACGCCGTCAGGGGCCGACGCTATCTTAGGCGAGTGGACGCCCTCGCCGATCTACGCACCCAAACAGCTTGGTACTACTCGTCGTTCTCCGCGCTCGACCGGTATTTCGGGCGGTCGGAGCAGCCGGTCGTGCACATCACGATCGAGGGGGATCTGATCGCGCTCGCACGGGGCGTGCCCGAACTGGAGTTTCCTGGGGTTCGCCACGCCGACGCCGCCGTCTGGGACGGCGAACGACGCGTCTACTTCCGCTGCATCGAGCCGGAGAGCAAACCGCCCCAACAGGCGTTCCGTCCGCTCAATCTGATGTACGACCCGATACGCGAGCGATTCATCGACCCGTACGACGACTACCGATCGCTTCGCGCACCGCATCTCGAGCCGACGGACGAGGTGTACGAGCCCATGCACCGCCTGATGGACGCGGCGATCGCGCTCGCCCGCTATCCGCATGTTCTCGCGTCGGAGCTTGTGCCCGTGTCCCACTTCCCGGAGGTCTCCCCAGAGACCCTCCGGTCTCTTCTGGCGCAGGTTCTCACGGGACCCTTTCCCGAGGAAGGGCTGCAGCTGCTGGACGAGCACGGGTTCATTGACGCGTACTTCCCGGAACTGACGCGGATGAAGGGCACAGCGCACTCGAAGGAGCACCACCCGGAGGGGGACGTCTGGAACCACTCGCTCGAGACCTTCCGGTACCGTCGCTCTCACGACCTGCGGCTCACGCTCGGGCTTCTGCTCCACGATTCGGGGAAGCCGCTCGCGGTCCCGAAGGCGGGGCGACGATTCGACGGACACTCCGAGATCGGCGCGAGGCTGGTGGGAAGGCTTCTGCGCCGACTAGGATTCGAGGAGCAACTCGTCGACGACGTGCACTGGCTCGTCTCGAAGCACATGTTTCCGGGGGCGCTTCAGGCGCTGCCGACCTTCCGGACCGAACGGCTCATGGCCGACGAACGGTTCCCCGTGCTGCTCGAGCTCTACCGGTGCGACCTCGAGTCGACCTATCGTGGACCGGAGGGCTACTACCGGGCGTGCAAGATCTACCGCGACTTCATGAGGCACCGTTCGAACCCGTACCGCAGCGCCGACGGCAAGAAGCTCGTGCGACTGTACGTCGACTAGCCGCCGGCGTTGCGGATTCCGATCTCGTAAAGTCCGCGAAGCGTCAACCACGGCTCGAGCCGCACGGCGGTGCGACAGGCGCTTGTCACGAGGACCGCTTCGCCTCCGGTCGCGAGCGCCATGGGCCGCTCGGGCGCCATTTCATCAGCGATACCGGTAACCATCGCATCGACGAGCCCGGCGAAACCGTTGACGACGCCGGAGCGCAGCGACGCCGCGGTATTTGTGCCGATGTAGCACTCGGGCGGCGAGAGATCGATCATTGGGAGCGCGGCGGTATGGGCGACGAGCCCGTGAACGGCAGTCGTCAACCCGGGGGCGATGGCGACGCCGCGAACGCCCCCGTCACCATCTACGGCGGTGAACGTGAGCGCGGTGCCGAAGTCGACCACGATCGCCGCTCCCTCAGCGAGAGTGTACCCGGCGACGGCGTTCGCTAGAAGATCGCTCCCGATCTCGGTGGGCGTATCGGTCAGCATCCGCACCGGAAGGTTAAGGTCGGTTGAGACGACGATCGGCTTGCGCTCGAGCAGGCGCCAGACGGCCTGCTCGACCACGTGCGTGAGGTCGGGAACGACACTCGAGATGACGGCCACGGCGATGCGTGATCGGTCCACCGACTCCAGACCGAAGAGCTCGTGCAGATGGATGAGGACCTCATCCGCGGTTCGCTGCGTCCGGCTCGCAAGCCGCCAGTGGCAGACGAGCTCGCGGTCGCGGTTGACTATCCCGATCGCGATGTTGGTGTTGCCGACGTCGATCGCGAGAATCATCGTTGCGCCTCCTCCCCATGCTGTTCGACAAGGTATTTCGACAGCGCGTCGGCCGTCGGCTCCATTGGGATTGCCTTCTTCGGCCGATCCATCACCTCCGCGAGTCTCCGAGGGAGATCGGGACGTTCTCCGGTCGCGCGCTCGACGACTTCAGGGAACTTCGCCGGATGCGCAGTTGCCAGGGCTATCACACTCGCGTCCGAGGCCCCGTCGCCCGCGAGGTAGCGCTCGGCGGCGCACAGGCCGGCGGCGGTATGCGGGTCCAGGAAGACGCCGGCGGCCTGATGCACACGCCGCATCGTCTCGAGAATCTGCTCGTCGGTGGCGGTCTCTCCACCGATCATCGCGTGCATGTCCTGGTGGTCCGCCCCGAAGATCTCGAGCATCCGCTCGAAGTTACTCGGATCCCCCACGTCCATCGCATTCGCTACCGTCGGGCGGCTCGGTCGCGGTCTGAAATCGCCGGATACGAGGTAACGCGGAACCACGTCGTTCACGTTGGTAGCGGCGATGAAACCGGATACGGGCAGACCCCAGCGCCAGGCGAAGACGCCGGCGGTGAGATTGCCGAAGTTGCCGCTCGGAACGCAGAAGACGATATCGCTCGCGATACTCGGCCGAAGGCGGACGAACGCGTCTACGTAGTAGAAAGCCTGGGGTATGAGTCGACCGATATTGATCGAGTTCGCTGACGTGAGCGGCACGCGCCGCGTAAGCTCGGTATCCAGGAAAGCCGTCTTCACCATCCTCTGGCAGTCATCAAACGAGCCACGTACCTCCAGCGCCGTGACGTTGTCGCCCACGGTCGTAAGCTGTCGTTCCTGGAGCGGGCTGACGCGACCGGAGGGATACAGTATGACGACGTCGATCCCCGGTCGGCGGTGAAAGGCGCGAGCCACCGCGCTTCCAGTATCCCCGGATGTCGCGGTGAGAATGACGGCCCTTCGATCCTCGCCGGCGAGAAAGTGCTCCATCGCCGCGGCGAGGAAGGCGGCGCCGAAGTCCTTGAATGCGCAGGAGGGCCCGTGATAGAGCTCGAGGAGGTAGACCTGGTCGGTCAGGGGCCGCAGCTGGGGAGCGAAGGGAAAGGCACGCCGACAGAGTTCCAGCGCGGTGGCGACGTCGAAGTGCTCCGGGAAGATCCCGTGTACGAGCTCGCCGGCGAGACGGTCGAAAGAGCATGTCTCGGGGGCTCTCAGGATGAGCTCTCGCAGGTTCGGCTCGGTGTCCGGGAAGTAGAGACCTCCGTCGGGGGCGAGGCCGGCAAAGATGGCCTGTGCAAAATCCACGACATGGGCACGGTTTCGGGTGCTGTGAAACCTCACGCCATACCCCCAAAGAAGGCGTCGTGCACCGCGTTGAGCGTCCGCTCCCGGTCGCAGCGGTGAACAACGAAGGAGATGTTCATCTCCGAAGATCCCTGGGCGATCGCCAGTATGTTCGTCGCGGCCTCGCCGAGCGCCTGGAACAGCCGGCCCGATACGCCGGGCTTTCCACGCATGTTCTCACCTATGACCGCCACGATCTCGAGGTCACGCTCCGCGACGAACCGCTGGACCTTCTTCTGATGCAGCTCGGGAGAGAGCTCTGCCTCGAGCACGCGGACCGCCCGCATGGCGTCGCCGTCCGGAATCACGAAGCAGATGCTGTGCTCGGAGGAGGCCTGGGAGATCATGATGATGTTGATCCGGGCCGCTGCGAGTGCAGTGAAGATGCGTCCCGCTATTCCCGGCGAGCCGACCATACCCCCGCCTTCGACGTTGATCAGCGCAACGTTCTCGATCGAGGCGATCCCGGTGACGAAAGCGCGAGAGCTCGTATGCGAAGCGATGAGTGTTCCGGCAAGCTCCGGAGTCAGCGTACTTCTGATCCGCAACGGGATGCCCTTCTCGACGGCGGGTACCATCGTATAGGGGTGGATGACCTTCGCGCCGAAGTAGGAAAGCTCCATCGCCTCCTGATAACTGATCTCCGGCAGGACGAACGCCTCGGGCACGAGGCGCGGGTCTGCGCTGTAGACGCCGTCGACATCGGCCCAGATCTCGATCGCACTCGCCTCGACGCCGGCGCCGATGATCGACGCAGTATAGTCGCTGCCGTTTCTTCCGAGCGTCGTGGTGACGCCGGCCGCGGTCGCTGCGATGAACCCCGTCACCACCGGAAGATCGTCCCCGTCCAGGAGCGCCTGAATGAGCTCATAGCTCGACAGGAAGTCCACGGCGGCGCCGCCGTGATCGGCATCGGTACGGATGATCTCACGAGCGTCAAGATAGCGGGCCGGTAGCCCGCGGCGCCGCATGGCGGCGGCGATGATGGTCGTGCTGAGCCGTTCGCCATATCCGGCAATCAGGTCCATCGTCCGCATCGTACACTCGCGGACCAGGTGGACCCCGTGCAGCAGCTCGTCAAGCTCGTCACACAACCCGGCCACACCGCGCTCGAGCTCGTCATCCCCGGCACAGAGCTCCTTCACGGCCTCCAGGTGGCGGGTACGAATCGCCTGTGTCGGATCAGCGAATGTCTCGAACCCCGCGGCCGCCTGCGAGGCGGCGTCGAACAGACCATCGGTGACGCCTCGCATTGCCGAACACACGACGCAGACGCGCTCGGCACGGCTGTTTGCGGCAACGATGTCGAGAGCCGAGGAAATCCGACCAGCATCGGCCAACGAACTGCCGCCAAACTTCATTATCTTCATAGTGGTACCGACCCCGTCTTGGTATGGTCGCGATCTCAGAGTATGATGAAGAACGCTTGATGCGCAACACAGTACCGACCGCCGCCGCCTGCCTTCTCCTTCTCACGCTGCTGTGGTCAGCCGTGCCTGAACGTCTACGCGCAGAGGAGACCGACGACCAGATGAGGTCGGTCGTGCTCGAAGAGGCACTGCGATTCTCTCCTCAGTACACGAGCCCGGTTCTCACGGCGAACGGTGCACCAATAGCCGTCTACGACGATCTGAACGCGAACGGCAGGCTCGACGTCGCCATTCTCACGATCGTCGGAGATCCACGGCTCGAAGCTGTCGCAGACAGACTCTCGAATCCGCTGCGGATCTATGACGAAGATGCGATCGAGCCCACCTATATCCTCGAGACCTACTTCAGCGGCCAGGACGCGATCGTGACGGTGGAGCTCGGGCGACACGAAGTCTGGAACGGCATCAGCCTCAGGCGCCTGACACCGGAACCGTATCCGGTGGCGATCGAGATCGGCTTTCGCAGCCGGTCCGGGCTGCGCACCGACCTGGTCATTTACCACGCCGGAGGATCGATCTCACGGTTCTCGGTGGACGAGAGCCGAAACCAGCGGGGGATCATCGCTGACATCGACGGAGACGGGACGCTCGACATCGCCACCGCTCAGCGGGCGCCGGAAGCGGGGCGAGGATACGAGACCTTCCTCGATCTGCATAAGCTTCAGCCCCAGGGGTATCGTCGCACCGCATCGCTCCCTCTGGTGCGCGCCGCGAACGAGTTTCTCGCGGCTGCGGCGAGAGAGATGGAGTCCGGATCGTGGGAGGCGCTGTGGCGCCGACTCGAGTCGACGCCGGCGACGGTGCCGGAGACGAATCGTCTCACTACGGATCTGGCGGACGCGTTCGCAGGTGTTTTGGATGAGGACATGGACGAGAGCCGCTTCGACTACCCGGAGAGCGGCGCGCCGGTAGAGAGCGTTACCTTCCCTCGGTTGGCGGATAATCCGTTCCCCGCGCCGTTTCTCGGGCGAAGCTTCAGACTCGTGTTCCGCGTGGAGTGTTGCGACGAGGCGCCGCGTTTCTTTGAGGCCGTCGTGGGTCTGACTGCGAATCCTTTCTCCGGTGAGCCGCTGGCTTTCTTGACAGAGCACGAGGGCCGGCGGTAGCATCCGGGGGTGAACCGCTATAGCATCGAGGGCAGCTATCCAATCCGCGGTCGTATCCGCGCGAGCGGGAACAAGAACGCGGCGCTGCCGTGTATCGCCGCCACGCTTCTGACGGATGAGTCGGTCGTACTCCACAATATCCCGGAGATAGAGGATGTGCACGTGATGCTCGGAATCCTCTCCGAACTCGGCGCGACGGTCGAAAAGTTGCCCGAACACGGCGCGTGGAGGGTAACAACCCACGACATAACGAGTTCTGAGGTGCCGGTGGATCTTGCGCGCAAGATCCGTGCGTCGATCCTCCTGGCCGGCCCCCTCCTCGCGCGAACCGGTCGGGTGCAGTTGCCGCCGCCCGGCGGTGATGTGATCGGTCGCCGTCGCCTGGACACGCATTTTCTTGCGCTCAGCGCCCTGGGAGCCCAGGTGGAGATCGACGGAGTGTTCAACCTGACCGCGAACAAGCTAGTCGGCGTCGAGATTTTTCTCGACGAGGCGTCGGTTACCGCGACGGAGAACGCAATCATGGCGGCGGTGCTTGCCGAAGGCAGGACGGTTATCCAGAACGCCGCAAGTGAACCTCACGTGCAGGACCTCTGCCGCATGTTGAACGCGATGGGCGCCAAGATCACCGGAATCGGCTCCAACATACTGACCGTTTCCGGCGTCTCCCGGCTTCACGGATGCGAGTACAAGATAGGATCGGACTTCATGGAGGTGGGATCCTTCATCGGGCTCGCGGCGGTCACCAGGGGCGAGCTCGTAATCGAAGACGCGACACCGGGCAACCTGAAGATGACCAGGCTCGCGTTTGCGAAGCTCGGGATTCACTGGGAGCGTGATGGCGAGGACATCCGCGTGCCGGCGGGCCAGGCGCTTCGGGTGGTGCCGGACATGGGCGGTATGATCCCCAAGATCGACGACGCACCGTGGCCGGGATTCCCGCCGGATCTGACGAGCATCATCACCGTCGTAGCGACACAGGTGGAGGGAACGGTCCTCATTCACGAGAAGATGTTCGACGCACGGATGTTC
>SLST01000175.1 GCA_007130265.1 Spirochaetales bacterium | reverse complement strand
TCTCATCCTCGACGACGTCTCGCTCTCCATAGGTTCCGGAGAGATCGTCTCGCTCGTCGGCGACAACGGCGCCGGGAAGACGACGCTGCTGAAGCTCCTCTGCCGCTTCTACGACCCGCAGAGCGGCGCGGTGACCGTGGACGGCGTGGATCTGCGCGAGCTCTCCAAGGAGGCGTGGTGGGGGCAGGTAACCGCGCTCTTCCAGGACTATGCCCAGTACCACAACACGGCCTGGGAGAATATCTGGTTTGGCCGGACCGACGCGCTACCCGACGCGGAGCGGATCCGCTCGGCGGCACACGCCGCCCGCGCCGACGGGTTCATCAACGCGCTTGCAGACGGATACGACACCCCGCTCGGCCGCTTCCTCCAGGAGGGCGCGGAACCCAGCGGTGGCCAGTGGAAGAAGCTCGCCCTCGCGCGAACCTTCTACCGCGACAGCCCCGTCGCGCTGCTCGACGAGCCCACGAGCAGCCTCGACCCGGAAACCGAGGCGCAGGTCCTGCGCGACCTGCGCGCCTGGGGTCGGCAGCGCAGCGTCCTCCTCGTCACCCACCGCATCGCCGCCGCCCGCATCGCAGACCGCATCTACGTCATGCGCGGCGGGCGCATCGTCGAGCACGGATCCCACGATGAGCTCGTCACCCTCGACGGCGCCTACGCGCGGATGTACCGGATGCAGCTCGAGCAGATGGCGGGGCGCTACGAATGAGCCGGGACGTCTACCCGTTCAGCGCGGAGGAGCGTCTCCTCCTGGAAGCAGTTGCCTGCGGCGTGCGGGCCGTTGGCGGGGCTGCGACGTCCTGCGCCCCGCGAAATGTTGCGCTGCCGGAGCTTTCGGCCGTGGACCCGGCGAGGCTGGTGCGGCTTGCAGCGCTTCACGGCGTTGTGGGCCTTGCCGAGGAAGGCGCGCGCGCCGGAGCATCGCTACCGGATGACGCGGTGGCGGGACTCCACGAGCTTCGCCACGAGCAGACCGCGCGCAGCGTTCGTCTCGCTTCCGAGCTCATCAGAGTGCTCGGGCTGCTCGAGACGGCCGGGCTGCAGGCCGTGCCCATAAAGGGGCCCGTCTTTGCGCGCCGGGTTTTCGGGAGCATCGGCCGCAGGTCCTGCTGGGACCTCGACCTCCTCCTGGGGCGCGATGATGTCCTTGCCGCGAAAGAAGTGCTTCTCTCCCAGGGCTACGTGCCCGAATCGGTGTGGAGCGCCCGCCGCGAACGACGTGAGCTGCGTCGCAACTGTGAGTACAACTTCGACCACCCTGAGTCCGGGATCCACGTGGAGCTTCACTGGCGCTTCATGGAGCGCAGCGTCGGCTTCGACCTGCCTGTCGCGGACGTGTGGGACCATCTGGAGCAGACAACGTTTCTCGGTAGGCAGATGCGGGTTCCGGCGATGGAGGACGAGTGTCTTGCGCTCATCGTGCACAACGGCGCGAAGCATGGCTGGCAACGCCTTCGCATGATAGCCGACGTGGCCGTGATCGCGGCGGTCGATCCCACGACGACCGCCGGTCTGCCCGAACGCGCCGAGGCGGCCGGCGTTCGTCGCGTCGTTGCAACCGGCGTGCTCCTTTCCTCCACCCTGCTCGGCGCGCAGATGCCGGAGCTCGGCCAATGGGCAGAAGCAGACCGCAGCGCCGTGCGGCTCGCCGAGTACTACACGGGAGAGCTGTTTCGGTTCAGCCTGGACACGACTCGCGACGGGCTTCCGGATACACGCGCATATCTGGCAATGCGGGAGCGGATGATCGACAAGCTGCGGTACCTCCCCCGGCTCGCGCGCGCGATCCTCGCTCCAACCGACCGTGAACAGGCGATCATGCCGCTTCCGGCAGGACTGCGCGGAATCCACTTCATCGTGCGACCGTTTCGTCTCGCGTGGAAGTATCTGTCCCGTCTCCTCGTCCGGCGACGGTAGCCTATGGTCGCCGCGAAGGTACCCCACCCGCAGTCGTCCTCGTCTTGCTCGAACACTTCGTGGTACGGTTCGGTCGCGGCGCGGGCGTCCGCGAGCGCCGGGAGGCGGCCGCTGTGAGCGGTATCTGCGGCATCATCCGGTTTGACGGTGGCCCGGTCTCGCGGGAAGAGCTCCTGCGTATGGCGAATGCCGCGGCCCACCGCGGGCCGCACGGGACCTTCGTCCACTGCGAAGATTCGGTGGGGCTCGTCTACCAGTCGCTCGAAATCACGCCGGAGTCGGTCGGCGAGCGCCAGCCGGTCGCGGGTCCGGCCGGGACGCTCCTGTTGGCCGACGCGAGGCTCGACAACCGGGGCGACTTCCCATCTCCGGCCTCAGGCGCAGGCGGTGCGCCCGGGCGAGACGAATGTCCCGTCACGGATGCGCAGCTCATCCTCGCAGAGCTCCTTCGCGACCCCGACGGCGGCCCGGCGCGCATCCTTGGCGATTTCGCCTGGGCGCTCTGGGATCCTCGCTCCCGCGAGCTGCGCCTCGCGCGCGACGCGATGGGGATGCGCGCACTCTACTACCGCGTGGAACCGCAGCGCGTCCTTTTCGCCACGGAGGTCAAGCAGATCCTCGCCGCTGACCGGGTGCCCCGCAAGCTCAACGAGCTCGCGGTCGCCTGGCACCTCTCCGGCATGCAGACACCGCCAGGCCAGGTCTTCTACGCCGGGATTGACTCGGTACTTCCGGGCGAGGAGGTCCGGGTAGGCGCGGACGCCCGTTTGAGGCGCAGCGTCTTCTGGCGCCCGGATCCCCGTCACCGCATCCGCTACCGCCGCGACGAGGAGTACGCGGAGCACCTGCGTGAGCTCATCATCGACGCCATGCGCGCGCGCCTGCGGACGCGCGGACCGGCGGGCGTGAGCCTCAGCGGAGGGCTCGACTCCGCGACGATCGCCTCTGTCGCGGGGTGGCTGCGCGAGCGCGATGCTTCGGGCGCCCCTGTGGGCGGTTGGCCGCAGATCCTTGCGTACACGTGGGCGTTCACCGAGCTCCCGCAGTGCGACGAGCGTGAGAACGTCTACCGTATCGCCTCGGCGTACGTACTACCGGTCCGTGAGATTCCAGCGGAGGAGACCTATCCGCTCGTTGACTACCCGGCGCACGGGCCGGACGAGGATGATCCGTTCATCAGCATGTTTCAGCCCTTCATAGACACCGCGGCGGACGCCGCTCGCGATGACGGGGCGGTTGTGTTCTTCCAGGGTGTTCGCGGCGACATGATGTGTGGTGGCGGGGTTACCGACGTGCAAGGGCTCGTACGCGCCGGCCGGTTCTCTGACGCGCGAGCGGAGCTCGCGCGCCTTCGCGCGATCTACCGTCG
>SLST01000230.1 GCA_007130265.1 Spirochaetales bacterium | reverse complement strand
AGGGCTGGTCGAACGTGTCACGTAACCCCTATCCCGAACACCGCCACCAGAAGAATTGCGATGCCCTTCAAGGTTTGGATCAACGGCCAATTATACGATCGCGAAAACGCCAAGATCGGAGTCTATGATCACGGTCTGCTGTACGGGGATGGCGTGTTCGAAGGCATGCGGATCTATGGCGGCAAGGTGTTTCGCCTCCAGGAGCACCTGGAGCGACTCTGGCATTCGGCCAAGGCGATTTGGTTGGAGATCCCGATTTCCTTGGGCGAGATGGCCGAGGCGGTCAACCAAACGATCCGGATCAACGGCTTGGAGGACGGGTACGTGCGCTTGCTCGTCACTCGGGGGGCGGGCACGCTGGGGCTGGACCCCAACCGAACCAGCGATCCCCAAGTGATTGTGATCGTCGATCACATCGAACTCTACCCGAAAGAGTACTATCGCAAGGGCTTGGAGATTGTCACGGTCAGCACCATCCGCAACCATCCGGCGGCGCTGAGTCCGCGGATCAAATCGCTGAATTATCTGAACAACATTCTGGCCAAGATCGAAGGCCAGCAGGCCGGATGTGTGGAAGCTTTGATGCTGAATCACAAGGGGGAGATCGCCGAGTGTACGGGCGACAACATTTTTCTGGTGGCGGACGGCGAGTTGCGGACCCCCCCGATCGACGCCGGCATTTTGGAAGGCATCACCCGGGCGGTGGTGATGGAGTTGGCGGAGGAGGCCGGAATGCGGGTCCGGGAGCTGCCGTTGACGAAACATGATGTGTATATTGCCGACGAGTGTTTTCTGACCGGCAGTGCTGCCGAGGTGGTGCCGGTGGTCAAGGTGGACAGCCGGCAGATTGGCAACGGTCGGCCCGGCCCGATCACGCAGCAGTTGCTGCAGCGTTTCCACGAAGTGACCCGCCAATGAACCCGGCCGCGACGGCAGACGGTCGCGGCGCCTCATTTCAAGGGAATTCGCCTGTGAACCGCCGCTTTGTCATCTTGACCGAAGGCTTCAGCAATCCGATCCGTGGGAAGACCGGAGCCTGCGTCATTCGCTACTGCCGGGACGAGGTGGTGGCGGTGCTGGACAGCACCGCCGTGGGCCGGACCAGTCACGATTTGCTGGGGGTGGGGGATGTGCCGGTGGTCGGTTCCCTGGCCGACGTGCCGCAGGGCCGCACCCTGCTGATCGGAATCGCCCTGCCGGGCGGCCAGTTGCCTCCGGCCTGGCGAGCCATTGTGTCGGAAGCCATCGGGCGGGGCATGGATGTGGTTTCCGGCATGCACGATTTCCTGGCCGACGACCCGGAAATGGCCGCCGCCGCCCGCGAGCACCAGGTCCGGTTGATCGACGTGCGAAATCAGCGGATTCGCCACTGTGCCCGCGCCCAAGGCCTGCGGGACGAATGCCTGCGGATCCATACGGTCGGCCAGGATTCCAGCTTGGGGAAAATGCTGACCACGAAGGAACTGACACGGGCCTTGCAAGCGGCCGGGCGGGATGCCAAGTTCGCGGCCACAGGCCAGACGGGAATCATCGTGGAAGGCGATGGCTATCCGATCGATTGCATGGTCGCGGATTTCATCAGCGGGGCCGCCGAACAACTGGTCCTGGACCACCAGCATCACGAGATCCTGATGATCGAAGGTCAAGGGAGCCTGGCGCATCCCTCTTTTTCGGGGGTTACCTTGGGTTTGTTGCACGGTTGCCAGCCGCACGGGCTGATTCTCTGTTACGAAGCCGGACGCAGCACGGCCCTGGGACTGGATCACATCCCGCTGGCCCCGCTTGCCGAACTCCGCCGGTTGTACGAGCAGGTGGCGTCCCTGCTGCGGCCCTGCCGGGTGATCGGCATTTCGATCAACAGCCGCCGCCTCACGGCAGAGGAGGCGGCCGAGGAGCGGCGGCGGCGGGAACAGGAATTCGGGTTGCCCGTCTGCGACGTGCTCCGCGACGGCCCGCAACCGCTGGTCGATGCCGTGCTGAAATTGGCTGCCGAGCGTTCCTCGTCCGCTTGAGGAGGTCGAGCCGTGGAATTGGCGATGCATGCTTTCGATCTGCCCTTGCGACACGTATTTACGATCGCCCGCGGCTCGGTTTCGGTGCAACCGACCTTGGTGGTCGAACTCCGGGAGGGTCCGCATCGAGGGTATGGCGAGGCGACGACCAACCCGTACTACGGGGCCGAACGGGATACGATGGTGCGGGTGCTGGACGCCCTCCGACCGCGACTCGAGTCCTGGGAACTGGAGGACCCGGCCCAGTTGTGGCGGGCGGTGCAGCCGGCATTGGCCGACCACCCCTTCGCCTTGTGTGCTCTGGATATGGCAGCCCACGATCTATGGGGCAAAATGCGGGGCAAACCGCTGTATCGGCTGTGGGGACTGGACCCCCGGCAGGCGCCGCTGAGCAATTACACGATCGGCATTGCGGACATCGACGTGATGGTGGCAAAGCTGCAGGAATTCCCCGGCTGGCCGATCTATAAGATCAAGCTGGGAACGGAGCGCGATTTGGAGATCGTGCGAGCGCTCCGCCGCCACACGGACGCCGTATTTCGCGTCGACGCCAACTGCGGCTGGACGCCCGACCAGACGTTGCGCAATGCGGCCGAACTGCGTGAACTGAACGTCGAGTTCATCGAACAGCCGTTGCCGGCGGATCAGCACGACGCGATGCGGCGGCTGCGGGCGGAGAGTCCCCTGCCGTTGATCGCCGACGAAAGCTGTGGGGTGGAAGCGGATGTGGACCGGTGCCACGAAGGCTTTCACGGGATCAACATCAAGCTGGTCAAGTGTGGCGGTTTGACGCCGGCGCGGCGGATGATCCGCCGAGCCCGCCAACTGGGTCTCCAGGTCATGGCGGGCTGCATGACCGAATCGACCGTCGGCATTTCGGCGTTGGCCCAGTTGTTACCGTTGCTGGACTACGTCGACATGGACGGCGCCCTGCTGCTGGCCCAAGATATCGCCCGCGGTGTCCGTTTGGAGCAAGGCCGCTGCCGGTACCCGGAAGTCAACGGCACGGGTGTCGAACTGGTCCCCCCACACTTAGTCCCCCCACACTTAGTCCCCCACACTTAGTCCCCCACACTTAGTCCCCCTACACTTAGTCTCCCTACACTTAGTCCCCTACACTTAGTCCCCCTACACTTAGTCCCCCTACACTTAGTCCCCTACACTTACTCCCCCACACTTAGTCCCCCACACTTAGTCCCCCTACACTTAGTCCCCCTACACTTAGTCTCCCTACACTTAGTCCCCTACACTTAGTCCCCCACACTTAGTCCCCCTACACTTAGT
>SLST01000296.1 GCA_007130265.1 Spirochaetales bacterium | reverse complement strand
GCGCGCGGCAAGGTCGTCGCGACGAGTCTTCGCGACCAGGGCATAACGGATCTTGCAGGCATCTCGGCTCCCGAGTGGGCGCAGGGACAGCCCGGGCTCGAGCTCTTCTTCAAGGGGCGGCGCATGACGATCGCGCGGTGGCCAAACGACGACTTCGCCACCGTGAAGAGCGTCGACGTCGATGGCAACACCGAGCTACGAAACCGAGTCACACTCTCCGGCAGGATGCGCGGAGTCAACGAGGGGCGGTTCGTCTACGAGGGAGACCGGCCGGAACGCTGGACGAAGGAGAAGGAGATCTGGCTGCACGGCCACTGGTTCTGGGACTGGGCCGATCAGCGGCAGAAGGTCGTCTCCATCGACACCGAACGGCACGTCATCACGATGGAGGGACCGAACCACACCTTCGGCTACCGTGATGGGCAGTGGTACTACGCGCTGAACCTCCTGTGCGAGCTCGATGAGCCGGGCGAATGGTATCTGGACCGGGATACCGGCGTGCTCTACTTCTGGCCGCCGGAACCGATCACCGATGGCGACGCTGCGGTGTCGGTGACGCCGGTGCTCGTCGACATGCAGGAAGCAAGCCACACCGTGCTTCAGGGTTTGTCGCTCGAAGCCGTGCGCGGTACGGCGGTCACCGTGCGGGGAGGCACCGGTAATCTCGTGTGCGCGTGCACGATCGCCAACGCAAGCAGCTGGGGTGTCCGGGTCGAAGGAGGCCGGGACCACGGCGTGGTCGGCTGTGACGTGAGCGAGCTCGGAGAAGGAGGCATCTGGCTCGACGGAGGAGACCGGGTGAGCCTCACTGCGGGCAACCACTACGCGGAGAACAACCACGTTCATCACTGCAGCCGGTGGAACCCGCTCTACCAGCCCGGCATATCGGTGGTCGGAGTGGGAAACCGGGTGGCGCACAACCTGCTCTGGGAACTGCCGCACACGGCGATCGGGTTCACCGGTAACGACCAGGTCATCGAATACAACGAGATCCATAGCGCGGTCTACATGGCGAACGACGCCGGCGCGATCTATACTTCGCCGCCCACCGAAGAGCTCACCATGTACGGGCATATCATCCGACACAATTATGTCCATCACCTCTACGGCTTCAGAGATCTCGGGTGTAACGGCGCGGTCTACCTCGACGATCTCTTCCCGGGGACGACCATCTACGGGAACGTCTTCCACGACGTTCCGCGCGCGGCCTTCGTCGGCGGGGGACGTGACAACGTCGTTGAGAACAACATCTTCATCGACTGCACTCCGGCGGTCCACATCGACGCGCGAGGACTCGGCTGGGCGGCGGGTGGAGAGCCGCAACTCAGGGAGCTGCTGAAGCAGTACCCGTACGACAACGATCTGTGGCGCAGCCGCTATCCGACGCTTGCGGACATCCTCGAGGACGAGCCGATGGCGCCGAAGCGTAACACCGTGGCACGCAACATCTGCGTACGGGGAGCCTGGGACGAGATCGAGGAGAAGGCGCGAGGCGAAGTCACGATGGAAAACAACCTCGTTGGCGAGGACCCGCGCTTCGTGGACGAGGCGTCGGGCAATTTCGCGCTTCTGCCCGACTCTCCCGCGTTCAGGATCGGCTTCAAGCCGATCCCAGTCGACAGAATCGGTCTCTATCAGGATGAGCTTCGCGCGTCGTGGCCGGTTGAGCATCGGATTCGCGAGGGGAGCAGAGCATGACATACGAGGCCAACGAGACATCGCTCTCGCAGCACCAGGTCCCATCGTGGTTCCACGACGCGAAGTTCGGGATCTTCATCCATTGGGGGCTCTACTCGGTACCCGCGTGGGCGCCCGTCGGCGAGGACATACAGGCGCTCATCCGACGCGGTGGGATGCGGGCGCTGATGGAGAACAACCCGTACGCGGAGTGGTACCTGAACTCCATGAAGCTCAAGGAGCATCCGACCTCCGACCATCACCGCAACTCCTACGGCTCGCGATTCTCGTACTTCGACTTCCAGAGCATTTTTGAGGAAGCCTCCGCCTCGATGGACGCCGCCTCGTGGGCCGACACCTTCCGCGATGCAGGCGCACGCTACGTCGTGATGGTCACGAAGCACCACGACGGATACCCGCTGTGGCCGACGCGCCATGCGAACCCGTTGCGCGACGGCTACCACGCGAAGCGGGACTTCGTGGGAGAGCTCACCGAGGCGGTACGCGAGCGTGGCCTTCGAATGGGGCTCTACTACTCCGGCGTACTCGACTGGACGTTCAACCCGGAACCGATCCGCGACTTCTACACCTTTCTGACCAACCAACGTCAGAGCGCGCAGTACGTCGACTACGCCAACGCACACTGGCGCGAGATCATCGAACGCTACCGGCCGGACGTTCTCTGGAACGACATTGGCTATCCGCACGGGACGAATGTGAACGAGCTCTTTGCGCACTACTACGAGATGGTCGACGACGGAGTCGTAAACGACCGGTGGAGCCAAACGAAGATACCCGCGACACTTATCGGACGTCTCATCATGCGGGCGGCCGTCGCGCGGATGACGAGGAAGATGAAGAAGGAAGGCCTCGAGCTCGCGCCGAGGTGTCATCACGACTTCACGACCCCTGAGTACAAGGTCTACCCCGACATCCGGGACGAGAAGTGGGAGACGTGCCGCGGGATAGGAAACTCTTTCGGGTATAACCAGCTCGAGGGAGCCGACGCCATGCTCACGGGCCCGGACCTCATCCGATCGCTCGTCGACACGGTGAGCAAGAACGGGAATCTGCTGCTGAACGTGGGACCCATGGCGGACGGGACGATCCCGGAAATGCAGCGTCGGCCTCTTGAGGAGCTCGGCGCCTGGCTCGAGCGAAACGGCGAGGCGATCTACGCCACGCGTCCCTGGTCGCAGGCAGCCGGGCGCACCCGGGAGGGGCACGAGGTACGGTTCACCAGGACCGATGAGGCGATCTACGCCGCCGTCATGGCCACCACCTCAGGAACACGGTTCACCATCGTAGACGCGCCGCTCGAAGCGGTACGGTCGGTCGAGCTCCTTGGAGAACCGACCGCCGGCTGCGAGCCGGCCGACGGCGGCCTGCGTATCGATGTGCCGGCCCCGGATGAACCGCGCGTGGTGCCGGTGCTGAAGCTCGTGCGCTGAGATTCCTCGCGCGATCACTACCCGATCGCGATCATCCGCTCGACCGACTCGAGCGCACGAAGCCGCAGATCCTCGTCGAGATCCACGACGTAGCGGGTCTGCTCGAGCGACGCGAGGGTATCTTCGAGCGTTATCTCGTTCATGTGCGGACAGCGAATGCTGCAGAGGCGGACCATCT
>SLST01000121.1 GCA_007130265.1 Spirochaetales bacterium | reverse complement strand
GATCTCGGGTGCGGCGTCGGCGCGACGATGCAGTGGCTGTTCGAGCATGCCGACGTCGAAACGGTGGGCATCACCGTGAGCCCGTACCAGGCACGCGTCGCGGAAGCTCGTCTCCGCTCGCGCGGTCGAGTCGTCGAGGGGAGCTTCACCTCCCGCGCCGACCTTCGTCGCATGGCCGGCGGGCGTGAGCTCGACGCGGCGATCATGATCGAGTCGTTCGTACACGCGGCCGATCCGGAAGCGCTGTTTCGCGCGCTGTCCCGGCAGATGAAGCCGGAAGGAGTGCTCCTCATCTGCGACGACCTGCCCACCGCTCGGCTGCTGCGCGAGACGCGTTCTCGGTCCGGCCGCGCACGGCTCAACCGTCGACTTGCCGCGGACTTCGGACGCGGATGGCAGATCGCGGGGTTCCGAAGCGCTCGAGAGATCGCGCGCATTGGCGCGGGCACCGGCTGGAGGCTCGTGCGGTCGCTCGATCTGACCGAATACGTCGTGACCAGCCGGCCGCGCGACTACCTCGCCCGCGCCGCGGCGGGACCGGCGCGTCTGATGGGTCTGCGCGGTCACTGGTGGCAGAACGTCACCGGTGGAGCGGCGCTCCAGCGACTCATCCGCCGCCGGCTCGTCGGGTACCGCCTCCTCGTGTTCGAGAAGGCTTCAACCCCTTCGTTCAGCGACAGTTCCGTGCGAGCTCGACCATCATCGGGAAAAACTCGCTCATGAGCCGGTGCGGCGGCGCCTGATCCGGACGCATGCCCGCGCCGAACCCCTCGGCAATGAAACACTCCAGCACCTCGTCATCTCTGCCGGCCACATGGATGGGCACCGAGAGCACCGACTCGGTCGAGCGAATCGGTCTCTGCGGCTCATGGTCGCCAAAGATCACGATAATCGGATCGCGACTGTGGTCCATGATGCGTGCCACGTAATCGGTGATCACGTCGAAGACGTACCCGATCGCCGCGAGATACCCTTCAACGAGCTGCGTGCCGCCGGTCCACGTATTGTCGAACCGGAGGATCTCATCCGCGCGCTCGTGATAGACGCTCCCGTCACCGAGCGCGTCCCACTCGATGAGCGGCGGGATCTTGTTGAACGGCGTGTGGCTGGTCACGAGCTGGTAGTAGACGAGGAGCGGACGCTCTGCGGCCGTACCGCCGGGCCGAGTGAGTTCCTCGATCCTCTGGTGCGCGTTCCAGATCGCGAACTGGTCGGTGACCGGCACGTAGGAGAACCACGGACCGGCGAACCCGAAGCCGTTCCCGTGCGCCCCGATCGACTCTTCGAAGCGGTAGAGGTCCCATGCCTCGGGCCACGGCCCATGGACGGTACCGGGCCTGACGGTCAGCGTGTAGTACCCTCCGGCGTGAAGCGTGCCGCTCAGCGTCGGCAGTCCTGCATCGTAGAGCTTCAGGAAACGCTCCTGCGAGTTGATCCATTGCCCGGTGAGAAAAGTCGCCTCGGCGAGCCAGGAGTACCCACCGGCAACCGGAGAGCGCAGGTAACTCGTCACGGTACGGTACCCTTGCTCGTTGAGAACCTCCTCCAGGCGATCGCGGTACGGGTCGAGATGGCGAGCGAGCTCCGGACGGTAGACCGAGGCGTACCCGTACGCCTCTATGACGAAGACGTAGATGTCCCGATCACGCAGCCCGGGAAACCGGTACTCGGACTCCCGTGCGGCCGAGTCCCGAGCGGCCGGCTGCGGACCAGCCTCATCTCCTTCGTCCTCGTCTGCGGCGGCGACGACCTCGACGAACTCGGCCGGCCGGCCTTCGAACCACGACCGCGCCGCGAGCGCCGCGATGGAGGACGGCGGACCGGTAGCCCCGACGGCCGCAACGCCGAGCAATGTCACGGCGGCGAGCGTGACGGGGCCCACCTTCGCTCGCCGCAGCACGGCCGATCCCGCGAGTGCGACGGCCCAGCCTGCCGCCGCGAGCGCGAGAAGGAGCAGGCCGGTGAAGACCGGAGCTATGAGATCAACCGTCGGCCCGATGTCCCCAAGAAAGAGGAGCAGCGCGCCCCGAATCATGCGGATGTCGCCGCGCGCCGAGAACGCGCGGGCGTAGTAGAATCTGAAGAACGACTCGGCCGCCGATACGCCGGCGAGCACCCCGTAGACCGCGCCGGCGACCACGGTGCTCCAGCGTCGGAGGCCGGGAGTGACTCGTCGGTGAAGAAGGAGGAAGAGCAGCCAGATCACGAGGAGGCTTTCGGCGACCGGCACGAGTGCGTAGAGCGGCTCTCCACGAGGAACCCAGGCGGAGAGCGAGAGCGGCAGGTTCAGGACCGCGAGCAGCACGATGGAGGCAAGGAAGCCCGCAATGACGCGAGACGACGGCGAGCGGAATCGAGTGCGCACGGAGCAGATCATAGCGATAGGGAACTCCGGCGGCAAATTTGACGGAGATCCCCCAGAATAGCGATCTTAAAATAAGATGAAAAGGTTTAAAATCGTCATTATTGGCGGCGGATTCGCTGGGCTGCAGGCAGCCCGCTCGCTGCGCCGACTCCGCAATGCCGAGGTAAGCCTCATCGACAAGACGGGGATCGCGACGATGGTCCCGGCGCTCCCGGATGCGCTGTCCGGTCGACTGCGCATGGACAAGCTCTTCCGCCCGCTGCCCGAGTTGACCGGCCGAAACCTTGGCGTGATCCTGGACACGGTTGAGTCCGTCAGCCTTGCAGACCGCAGGGTCACCTGTACCGGCGGTACGTACGCGTACGACGGCATCGTCATATCCGGGGGGTCGGTGCCGGTCGCCGTTCCGCCGCCGTTCGAAGGTCCGGTTCACACGGTGAACTCGCTCGAAGGGGCAGGCGACTTGCGTGCGGCCATCGAAGTCCGCGTCGGCCCGGATCCGCTCCACCTGGTGGTCGCAGGAGCCGGCTACACCGGGCTCGAGATCGCGGCGGCGGCGCGCCGCGGCGTGCCGGACCCGAAGGCCCTCGCGATCACGGTAGTCGACAGCGCGCAGGACATCCTGCCAATGCTCACCGACCGACAGCACTCGACGGTTCGCGCGCATCTCGCAGCGCGCTCTATCGCGCTTCGCACCTCCACCTCGGTGCGCAGGACGACGGAGAACGTCGTCGAGCTCTCAGACGCGACGACGATCGACAACGCACTCTTCGTGTGGTCGGCGGGAATGCGTGCGGCACCCATCGAGTTCGACGAACGCGTCGAGCGTACGCCGGACGGAAGGATCGCCACGACCGACGCCCTCGGATTGCCGGGTCACCCGGAGGTGTTCGTCGCGGGAGACCAGGCTGCGTTGACCCGTGACGGGACGGTACTGCGCCGCGCGGTCAACTTCGCCTTCTACTCGGGCCGACGCGCAGGCAGAAATCTTGCCATGCACCTGAGCGGTCGCCGGCCCAAGCCTTTCGTTCCGGTGGACCTGGGCTGGGTTCTGCCGCTCATAGAGACGAGCGCCGGGCGCATATTCGGAGGTCTCCGGATAGGTGGTCGACTGGGATTGCGGCTCCACTACCTCATGTGCGGGTTCAGGCACTTCAGCGGACGCAGTTCATGGGCCTGCTACCGTGCGGCGCTGAACCTGCGACGGACACCCACGCCCCTCGCGAACACAGCGCCCCCGGGCAGACGGCACGGGAACCGTTCATGACGACCGTCTCGCGCTGGTTCTTCTCGCTTCGAGCCTACTCGTTTCCAGCCTCGCTCATGCCGGTCCTTCTCGCCGCGGCGCTCGCCGCGACGGCCGACCTCACGGTCTCCTGGGCGATGCTGCCGCTCTACGCGATCGCTGCGCTGCTCTTCCACGCCGGCACGAACGTCCTCAACGACTACTACGACTACCGCCACGGGGTAGACCGACCGTCGGACCCGGACCCGACGCACGCGATCACCCGCGGGATCGTCACCCCTCGCTTCATGGCGGTATCGGGGCACCTCTACTTCGCTGCCGGGATCGTCGCCGGGTCGCTCATTGCGCTTGAACGCGGAACACTCTTCTTCGTCGCCGGTCTCGCCGGAGCGCTCGCCGCCTACTTCTACACCAGCGCGCGATTCAGCCTCAAGTACCGCGCGCTCGGCGACGTCGCGGTGTTCCTGCTCATGGGACCCGCCCTGACGGCGCTCGGATACTGGGCGCTCACGGGATTGGTGGATGCGACGGCGCTCCTCGCCTCGCTTCCGCTCGCCTTCTTCGTGACGGCGATCCTCCACGGAAACAACATGCGCGACATCGAAGCAGACGCGGCGGCAGGAGTGGATACGGTTGCCCGTCGGCTCGGATTCGGGAAGAGCAAGGCGCTGTTCGTCGGGCTATTCGTCTGCGGGTACGCAATGGTCGCAGCGGGGCTGCTCGCCGGTCTGTTCCGATGGACCGTCCTCGCGATCGCGCTCTCGCTTCCGGTCGCGTGGGCAGTTCTGCGACAGGTGCGTGCGGCCGGGAGCGGCGACGCGCTCATCGACCTACCGGCTCGAACCGCCGCCTTCCATCTGCTGTTCGGCGTCTTGTACTGTGCCGGCGTGCTCGTGGGAGGCGTGGTGCGGTGACCGACATCCGCCCCGCCGCAGCAACCCGGATGCGAAAGGCGATCGCGGAGTCGCTCGGGGGGACGCGCGCCGACGCAGAGATCGTCTCGCTCATCGACGCCTACCTCGAACGACCGGCGGGCATGGTGCGGGCGCGCCTACTCGCGGAGAGCTCAAGGGCGTACGGTGGGCAGACCACAGACGGCGCCCCGTCGGCGGCGATCGTTGATCTCGCCGCGGCAACCGAGATCCTCCACCTCTTCGCGCTGATACACGACGACGTCATCGATGCCGACGGCGGCGAGCGGGCTGAACGCGCCGCCCGCCGGTTGCGCGAGGCGAGCGGTCCCCACCGTGCCGCGATCGCGATCCTCTCCGGGGATCTAGTGCACGCGATCGGCGCGGCGCTCTTCGCCGACGCGGTGAATCGCCACGGGCTTGACCGGCGAATCCTCGACGAGGTGCGCACCGTATCGGTGCGGACGATCGTCGGCCAGGCTCAGGACCGCGGCTATCTCGGCGCACCAGGGGCTGTTTCGCGCGAACCGTCTCCCGAGAGGTCCCCGCAGCCGAGCTTTGAGCGTCTCTACCGGCTCTACGACGCGAAGACCGGATGGTACACCGTTGCCGGCCCCCTGCGCATAGGTGCGCTGACCGCCGGCGTCTCAGACGCCGAGCTCGACAGGCTGGTTGAGGTCGCGCGTCCGCTCGGACGGGCATACCAGCTGCGCGATGATCTCGAGGACCTGCTGCGGCTACTCTCGCGGACACGTCCGCATGACTACCCCGCATGGGAGCGCAATCTCGCAGCAACCTGGCTCGGCTCGGCCGACGCGCCGCTCCTCAGCGTTGACACGGATGAGCTCATCTCCGATGTGGCCGAGCGCCTCACGGATCTCTGCGCGCTCGCGGCGACCGCGGCGCATGCGCTGCACCTCCGGTCAGGCTCCTCCGAGGATCTGGTGAAGCGCCTGCGCGAGATACTGCGACTCTAATTCTGTTGCCGCTCGCGTCCGGGACATCTACCTTTTCCCCCATGCGTGGGAAAAAGGTGCTCAAGATCATCCTCGGACTCGTTGCCCTGGTCGTCGTCGCCGGGCTCGGGTTCTTCGCCTACGTGTGGTTCACCGGCGGGACCGGCGAACCGTCGCAGGAAGCGCAGGCACTGGCGGTGGAACCGCAAGGCGTCGAGTCGGTGGCGTATGACGTCGTCCGCGACGAGTCGGAGGCACGGTTCGTGATAGACGAGGTGCTCCGCGGTCAGCCCAATACCGTCGTCGGTACGACAGATCAGATCGCGGGGTCTGTGGCGATCCAGCGGCGGCCCGGCGAGGTCGAGATCGGGGAGTTCGTCATCAATGTCCGCACGATCAGGACCGACGATGAGGTCCGCGACCGCACGATCCGGACCTTGATCCTCGAGTCGAGCCGGGACGAGTTCGAGTTCTCGAGCTTCCGCCCCACTTCGATCACCGGAGTGCCTGAGACGATCGCAGAGGGCGACACGCTCGAACTCGCGGTCACCGGCGACCTCACGGTTCGTGACGTGACGACGGAGACCACTTTCGATATGTCGATTCGCGTCGACTCTGCCGAGCGCATCTCCGGGCTCGCAACCACCACCGTCACGTGGGCGGAGCTCGACATCACGATCCCCTACGTCGGAGGAAATTCCATCGTCGCAAGCGTCGCCGACAGCTTGGACCTCGAGCTCGAGTTCGTCGCCCGGCGCAGGGAGTAGGGTCCCCGGCGCCGGCGTGCCGGCACCACCATGCGCGGCGCCTACCCTGAGTGCGGTCTCACTTGACCGCTCCGGCCGTCAGACCACTGACGATCGTCCGCTGGAAGATGAGCACCGCGGCGATGATGGGCACGAGCGTCACCACGGTTCCCGCCGCGACCCAGCTCCACTGCAGTTCGAAGGCACGGCTTAAGCTGAGCACCGCGACGGGAACGGTCTCCACGCGGGCCGAGCCGATAGACACGGTGTTCGCCAGCATGAACTCACCCCACGACCCGAGGAAGGCGAGCACACCGGCCGAGAACATGCCGGGAGCGGCGATCGGAAGGACGATGCGGAATATCGTCCGCAGCGTACCCGCGCCGTCTATTCGCGCCGCGTCTTCAAGTTCGAAGGGAACATTTGCGAAGTAGCTTGCGATCAGAAATGACGAGAGCGGGACCGCGTACACCATGTTGGGGATGATCATCGCCCAGTAGGTGCGAATCAGGCCGAGTGCACGCATCAGCACAAAGGTGGGGGCGATCACGACGATCGGCGGAATCATCCCGGCGATCTGCATCGAGTAGAGCGTGTGGAACCGGTACCGGAACCGCAGCCGGGCAATCGCGTAGGCGGAGAGCGTTGAGAGCAACAGCGTGCCGATCACCGCCCCGGAGGACACAACGACGCTGTTCAGGACCGAACGCTGGATGCGGAAGCGTTCTCCGAGCACAGTCCGGTAGTTATCGAGGGTCGGGTTTTCCGGCCAGTACTCGACCGGCATGCGGTACTCGGTGCCCTGCGGCTTGATCGACGTCAGACCGATCCACAGCAGCGGAGCGAGGCTCCATACGGCAACGACGCCAATGATGAGCGTCGAGATCACCCGCCGCGCGATCTCTCTCTTTCTGCGCGTCATACTCACTCCCGAAAACTGAAATTGCGCTTGACTCGTCCTATGTAGAACACGCCGACGACGGCCACGAGCACGAAGGTCACGACTGCGTACGTTGAGGCGCGACCGAACTGGGCGTAGCGGAAGTACGCCGTGTACGCGAACGAGCTCAGCGTATCGGTCGCCGTCCCCGGTCCGCCGCCGGTCAACCCGTAGATCACGTCGAAGACCCGAAGCGCATCCTGCGACCGGTAGAGCAGCGCCACATAGACCGTCGGCATGACCATGGGAAGCATCACGGAGAAAAAGCGCCGGACGGCGCTCGCGCCGTCGACGACCGCCGACTCGATCACCTCACGAGGTATGAGCGCAAGCCCTCCCATCAGGAAGAACGCCGCGATGCTCGAGCCCTTCCACGTGTAGGCTACGACGACGCTTCCCATCGCGAGCACACGATCGACGAGGAAGAGCGGCGGCTCGGAGGCGATCCCGAGCCGCACGAGGATATCGCCCACCGGACCGACGTCGCTGTTCAGCATCCATCGCCACATCGACGCCTGGATCACCTTGGGGATCGCCCAGGGAACGATGATGATCGCCCGCAGCAGGCCGCGTACTCCTTTGGGCACGTAGAAGGTCGCGAGCGCGAGAAGCATACCGAGCGAGATGTCGAGCGCAACGACGACAACCGTGAACCCGACCGTGAAGAAGAGCGTGTACCAGAACTGGTCGCTCTGCATCACGTCGCGGTAGTTGCGTAACCCGACAAACTGCGCGCGCAACCAGTCGGTGTTCGAGTCGAGCGCGAAGAGCGAATAGAGCGCGCTCTGCAGGATCGGGTAGTAGTTGAGCACGAGCAGCCCGATCACCGCAGGGGCAACCAGAACAAGCCCTATGCGCGTCTCCGCGCGATCGGCAACCACGAGGCTGCCCGCCTATCGTCGCTCGAGAACCGCGGCGCGTCGAGCGAGATTAGCCATCGCGTCTTCCACGCTTCTCGTGCCGGTAATCGCGGCATGGATCTCTTCCCTCATCATCCCGGCGAGCTCCGCGTAGTTTTCCGAAGGCGGCCGACTGAGTGCGATCCCGACGAGCGGGGTGAGCTTCTCCACGTTCGGATTGTACTCCTGCACCACCGGGTCATCGTAGAGGCCGCGATAGTACTGCACGGGGCCCCAGGCGAGGGCAAAGCCCTCCTGCACCGGCCTCTGCGAGATGACGTCGAGGACCTTGACCGTCTCGTCGATCACCCGCCCGAAGGGATTCGCCGCGAAGGCGAACCCGCCGGTTACCGAGACCCGTCGGCCCTCCGGGGTCGCGGGGAACGGCATGAAGTCCCAGCGACCGGCAACCTCGGACCGCTCAGGGTCGTCGAGCCAGGTGATGATGTCCGCATTGTCCCACGAGAAGATCGCCTCGCCCGCAACGAAGCGCTGCCGGGACTCGCGGCGCTCGAGGTTCTGCACCGCACGCGGTGAGAGTCCGGTCTCGATCGTATCGCGCATCGACTGGACCGCCCGGATGCTCTCCGGCGAATCGAAGAGGAAGGCGCCGCCGGGACCGCGATACTGCCCGCCGTACGCGTAGAGTAGCGTCGCGTAGAACATATTGAGGGAATCACCGCTGCGCGCTCCAGGCCACAGGAAGCCGGCAAGGTCGCTCTCGTCGGCGAGGACGGTCGTGATGATCTCGACCATCGCGTCAATCGTCGCCGGAGGCGCGAACCCGTATTGCTCGAGTATGTCGGTGCGGTAGAAGAGTCCCGTGAGACTCCCCCAGAAGGGAACGCCCAGACGATCGCCCTGGTACGAGAAGGTGTCAAGGCCTGCCGGCTCGAGTCGCTCCTCGAGCTCCGGGATACGGTCGTTGAGCGGCAGCGCCCACCCGGCGCGACCGAACTGCGTAACCCAAGGCTCGTCGATCCCGTAGATATCTACCGTCGTGTCGCGCGACGTCATCCAGATGACCAGGGCTTCGAGCATGTCCTGCGGCATCGTGTAGTACTCGAGGTCGATATCCGGGTGGAGCCGCGAGAGCTCTGCCCGCATGACATCGATCGGCGGAGCGGCGTCGGTAAACGAGTCGGCGAGAAAAGGGTTGTACCCGAGCGTAACCGTCGTCCGCCCGTCGGCCTGCTCGGCGCGCCCTCCGGCAACGACCGGCAAGACGGCGAGTACCATGAGAGCTACAAGCCAGAATCGTGTGGCGTTTTTCATGAACATCTCCTCCATGTCCAATACCATACTACCGTCCGCCGGTGCCGTGTGTGAAAAGTTCGTGAGCGAGCGGACCGCAGAGCATCCGCGCTCCGGTGTGGACATCCGAAGCCTCCCTGGGGATGATGGACGAGGAAGGGAGGATGCGATGAAGTACCGAAACCTGGGCAAGACCGGCTTCAAGGTATCTGAGGTGTCGCTCGGAGCATGGCAGATCGGCGGGAAGTGGGGCGAGACCTTCGACGATGCGGTTGCGGACAAGACGATCCACGCCGCGATCGACGCGGGAGTCACCTTCATCGACACGGCCGACGTCTATGACGGCGGACGCAGCGAACGGGCGGTCGCCCGCGTAGTGAAGAGCCGCCCGGAAGGGGTTCGCGTAGCGACGAAGGTGGGCCGCCGATTCAGCCCGCACGTATCGCCGAACTACACGCCGGAGGGCATCGTCGGCTTTGTCGACGAAAGCCTCGCGAACATGGGCGTGGAGGCGCTTGACCTCGTACAGCTCCACTGTCCGCCTACCGACGTCTACTACCGGCCGGAGATCTTCGAGACGCTCGACCGGCTGCGCGCGGACGGCAAAATCATCCACTACGGCGTGAGCGTCGAGAAGGTCGAAGAGGCGCTCAAAGCCTCCGAGTATCCGGACGTGGCGTCGGTACAGATCATCTTCAACATGTTCCGGCAGCGGCCGGCCGAGCTCCTGTTTGGGATCCTGAGTGAGCGAAACGTGGGCGTCATCGTCCGGGTGCCGCTCGCAAGCGGCCTGCTCTCCGGGAAGTTCACCCGCGAGTCGACCTTCGGCGCGAAGGACCATCGGACCTTCAACCGCGAGGGCGAATCGTTCGACCGGGGCGAGACCTTCGGTGGCGTCGATTACGAGCAGGGCGTCGAGGCGGTCGACGAACTGAAGAGGGTCTTCGGGAAGACCGACGCGTCACTCGCGCAGATTGCGTTACGGTGGATCCTCATGCACGATGAGGTCAGCTGCATCATCCCCGGGGCAAGCCGCGCCGAACAGGCGACCGAAAACGTGAAGGCGTGCGAGCTGCCGCCGCTCACGACGGAACAGATGGCGGCCGTGCGCGAGGTCTACGAGCGCCGCATCATGCCGCTCGTCCACCAGCTCTGGTGAGCCGCCCGGCGGTAAGGCGTCCGGCTACAGCTCGTAGCTCCCATTGATCCCTATCGAGAACCCGCCGAACCTGATCCGCAGGTCCTGGGTGTACGCACGATTGACGACCGTCTCCCCGAAGACGTCGGTGTAGGTCCCGCTGAGCTCGGCGTCGGTCCTCAGAAGGCGATAGGTCACGCTCAGCCCCACGCTGAAGCGGTCGACCTTCACGCCCACCGCCGAGCCCGCCTGCCAACCCCAGCCGAAACGCCCGCCGGTCACCTCGAGCGGCTCCTCGAAGCTGTATAGATGCCCCTCAGGCGCGATCTCACGTTCGATGCTCTTCTCGAGCGGCTCAATCGTGGCGTTCCAGAGGCCTCCAACGCCGCCAAAGACTTCAAGGTAGAGAGGTCCGACCGGCAGACGCGCCTTCATCATCAGATGCGCGGTGAGGGTGTCGGCAAAGAACCAGGGCGACGAACCGACGGCGCCGTCAATCTCCGGCATCAGCGCGTACACCTTGTTGTAGACGACGCCGAACGGCAGGCTCAGGGTATCTCCCAGCGAGAGGCTCGACCCGAGCGCCGTCTCGACCCCCACGCTCCCCTGCTGCGCGAGCGGAATCGACTCAGGCACCCAGACCGAGATCCCGCCTCCAACGCTCTGCGCGGTGAGCGGAACGACCCCTACCCACATAACGATCACTGCTGCCGCTGCCACTCGGTGCACTCTCATTCTGCCTCCCGCAGGAAAACCTCTCTCATTTCGCCGCGACCTCGATCCGCTCCACGGGAATCGACCCTGAGACGACCTCGAGGTACGGCTTGCCGTCTCGGATGCCCACCGATCCGTACCCGCCGGCGGTGCAGAGGAAGACGCGAACGTCACCCTTGACCGCAGGCTCGAGGTAGAGCACCCGTTCAACCGCATCGTAGCGCGCCCCGCTGTATGCCTGCAAGAGACCGTAGGAGGCCATCGCGCGCGCGTACCAGTGGCCGCATTCGTACTCGTCGAAGGGATTCCTCCAGCGCCCGTCGTATCGCGTGCGAACCGCGCGCACCACGGCGAGCCCCTCCTCTACCTGACCGGTAATGATCAGGTGCGAGGCCACCTGGTACTCTATTCCCGTCCACACCTCGTCGCTGTAGACGAAGGGGAGCGCGGGCTTCCCGCCGGCCGGCCAGGAACAGAGCAGGAGCCCGCTCTCCTGCGGAAAGGCGTACCCGGGGCGCTGCGGATTCGCGTGGTCCGCAAGCGAATCTCGGAAGTTGTGCCTGAATACCGACGCGAGGTGTCCGGCCGTCCGGCTCTCGTCGAGCACCGGGCCCACCCCACAGCAGCGGGCGATCCAGTCGCCGAGCACGCCGTCGGAGATACAGCCGCTGCCGTACTGGTACTTCGGACCCTCGCGCTCGAGGATCTCGACGGCCTCCGGAGAGTAGCTTCGGTCGGCGGACGCGAACCGGTCGTGCAGCGGATTCGCGGCGCGCAGCCCCTCCCACTGCACCTTCTGGATGAACCACTCGCCGTTCCAGAGCTCGTCGCGCATCGTCTGAAGTCCCCGGTCGAGCACCTCCTCGTAGCGGGACACTTCGTCGCCGCAGGCGCGGCCCATCGCGATTGCCGCGGCGAGTGCGCCAAGGTAGAAGCTCGTGCACATCCCGTCGGCGCCCCAGAACTCTATGTCGTACGTGTTGTGGTGCGGCTCGACGAGGGTGCCGGTACGGTCGGGGTCCCACGCGTCCATGCAGTAGCGCAGGCTCTCCTTTGCCCGGGGCCACAGCTTCGCAAGCCACTCCGTGTCGCCGCTGATGCGCCACTCGCGGTGAAGCTTCATGATTCCGCCGAGCTGTCCGTCGCAAGCGGCGTGGAAATCGTGATCGACCGGCCCCACGGGAAGGGCTGCGCGAAAGGTCTGATGCCCGCGGTCGTCCTGGCTCGCAAAGAACTCGGTCTCGCGGAGTGTCCGCTCGAGATCCGGGAAGAGGTGGGGGATCGCCTGCGCGTAGTTCCATACATGGGTGCAGCTTCCCGGGCAGCAGCCGGAGTCCGCGTGGCATCCCTCCCAGCCCCAGAGCTTCCCGTCGGCCTGGCGCAGGACGGTCGGAGACTTGATGATCGCAAGGTTCGCCGCGACCGCCTCTACGATCTCGCCGGGGAG
>SLST01000460.1 GCA_007130265.1 Spirochaetales bacterium | reverse complement strand
GCAGAACGGGGGACGTAGCATGGGCACTGGACCTCCTTCGGATTGTGGTCTCAGTGCTCAATACGCCCCCGATTCTCTTCCTGCTTCCTTTCTCCCGCATCAGGATTCGTGACAGTTCACAAGGTCTGTCAGCTATTGTTGACACAGCCGCTACGTTGTATTATCCTCAGGATAATGTTAAGTAAGTCAATCTACTTAATAGAGTATTCCGATTTCCGCTCTGGAGCACTCCGTGGCTGACAAGCGTCCGCCGGCGCGGGTTCTTCTCATCCCTCTGGGCGTGGTCGCGATCGTCGCCGTTCTGATCCTCGCCTCCGCATGGCGCGGGGGCGGGTTCGGGTTTTCGACGGTGGATACCGCCGCGCTCGCCCCTGCCCGGTTGACGCTTGACGGGTCGCTGCTTCTCCTGCGGGAGGCCGACGGCTCCTTCGAGCTCGTCGCGGTGAGTCTCGGCTCCCGCGAACGGCTGGCGGCCGCACAGCTCGATCGGCGGCCCTTGCGGATCGTCCCCACGCCCGGAGGCGTTTCCGCCTTCGTGCTCTGGCCCGACACCAACCGGGTCACCGTGTTCGACACGGAGACACTCGAGGTTCAGCGCGACTTCACGCTCGACGGTGTTTCGCGTCCCACCGAGCTCAGTTTTTCGCCGAACGGGGAACAGGTCTTCGTCGTCGACGGCGACGGAAGCGAGGTCGTCGAGTACCGACACCAGCGCCTCGAGTTGACCGAGATCCGCCGGATGGTTCTCGCCGGGTTCGGGCCCGTACTTACCAATCGACGCGCGACCCGGCTCTACCGTGCCACACCCGAGGCGATTCGGGTCTACTTCGCCCAGACCGGCGATCTGGTCGAGACCTACTCCGTTGCGACCGGAGGCGTGAGGCTTGCGAGCCTGCAGGCCGCGGACCTGCGGTTCGACGCCGACTACACGGCGCTCTGGGGCGTCGACGAGACGGGAAAGCCGGTCGTCGTTGATGAGCGCACGGGCCGGATTGCCTCGCCGAGCAATGCCGTGGCGCTGAGCGGGGCGCCGGCGGCGGGCGAACGCGTCGGCTTTCTCAGCACGGACGGACGGTCGGTCGTGAGGGTGAATCCGCGCGAACCGGATCGCGTAGAGGCGACGGTCGACCTTCCGCAGACGGCCCTCACCGTCGTCGCTCCCCACGCGGCTCTCCTCTGGGCGATCACCGGCGAGGGATCGATCGTCGACGTCTCCGGCGCCTCGGCTCGCGCGGTCGCGGATCTGGAGCTGCCCGGCATCGTCGAGGCCATCTCCTCGCCGGTCGACCGCGGCGGGAGCTTCGCGTGCTTCTGAGAGGGAGGACCCTATGTGGCAGATAATCGCCGGGCTCGTACTGGGGCTCGGACTTGGATACGCACTGCAGCGCGGCGGATTCTGCATGAACTCGGCGTTCAGAAGTCTTGTTTTCGAGAAGGATCGCAGCCTTATCCGCGCCTGGATCCTCGTGCTCGTGATCAACGTCGTGGGCGTGAACCTGCTCACCGAGCTCGGCGTTCTTCGTCCGATGGTCGCGCCCCTGTTCTGGCCGGCAATCCTCGTCGGGGGTTTTGTCTTTGGGGTCGGGATGGTTATGGCCGGGGGGTGCGCGAGCGGAACCTACTACCGCGCGGGCCGTGGCATGCTCGGATCCATCGGCGCCCTGATCGGGTTTGCGATGGGAACGGCACTGCTCGACGGCGGCGGCGCCTGGATCGCGCAGGCCTACCTGCGCGCGCCTACGATCATGATCGACGGCGGCGAACCGACGCTCTTCAACCTGCTTGGCGTGGAGTCGGTCGTCGCGCGATGGACGCTCATCGGGCTGCTTACGCTGCTCGCGATCGGGTACCTCCTTCGCGCTCCCAGGGAGCTGTTCGTGCTCGGGTGGGGGTGGAAGAAGACCGGCTTTGCCGTCGGCATTCTAGCGCTTGCGGCCTGGGTCATCTCGAGTTTCACCGGGCGACACTTCGGGCTCTCGTTCACCCAGCCGACGGTGAGCGTCACCCGTTTCCTGATATCCGGGGACACATCCGGGATCAGCATCGCAACGTGGATGCTCCTTGGCGTGCCGGCCGGAGCATTCGCCGCCGCGAAGATTCGTGGCGAAGCGCGCTGGGCGCTGCCGGACGCCCGCACGCTCGTCAGGCAAACCGGCGCCGGCGCGCTCATGGGGGCCGGCGCGAGCATCGCCGGCGGCTGTAACATCGGCCACAGCGTCACCGGCATCGCGACGCTGAGCGTCGGATCCATCGTGGCAACGCTCTCGATCATGCTCGGGTGCTGGGCGATGACCGCGCGGATCTACGGCCAGGCGCGACGTTCGTCGGGCTCGCCCGCCCGGGCAGAGGCGCGGGGATAGGGATACTGGAATCAAACCGTTCGAGGAGGAATGGATGAAAAGGCATAGATTGGCGCCCACAGCGGCGCATCGATTTTCGATACTCGTCGTGCTTGTCGCTGCCGTAGCCGGCGCGGGATGGGCCGGGGGGGCGCAGGAGACCCGGATCGAACGGACTCCGGCGCAGGAGATCCTCGTGACGCCCGAATGGCTCACGGAGAACCGCGACTCGGTTACGATTCTCGACACGCGCGGGAGTCTTCAGGCGTTCAGCGACGGCCATATCCCCGGTGCGGTCTTTGTCGCACGTGAAGTGACGTGGGACACCGTCGACGGAGTCGCCGGCAACCTCCCGGCGCCTGCGATCGTCGCGGCCGACTTCGAGGACGCCGGGGTTCGTCACGACCGTCCCGTAGTCGTCTACGACGGAGGAAACGGCCTCTGGGCTTCGCGCGTCTTCTGGGCGCTCGAGTACCTGGGACACACCCGCGTGCACTTGCTCGACGGCGGCCTCGCCGCGTGGGCTGCCGCAGGGCATGCGGTCACGACTGAGGTTACCGTTCCCGACCGCGGCGACTTCGCCGCGAAGGTCCGCCCGTCGCTCATCGCTACTGCCGACGAGGTGCTCGCCGGGATCGAGAGCGAGGAGTTCGCCGTGCTCGACGCCAGGTCGCCGGGTGAGTTCTCAGGGGCCGACGTCCGCGCCGCGCGCGGCGGACATATTCCCGGATCCGCAAACGTCGACTGGGTCAACAATCTGGGCGACGGGACGTCGTTTCTGCCCACGAGCGCGCTCGCCGGCGTCTATGACGAGGTGATCGCCGGCCGCGATGGCCCGAAGGTGACGCTCTGCCAGACCGGCGTTCGCGGCGCCCACACCTATGTCGCGCTCCGCCTGCTCGGATATGAAGACGTGCGCGTCTACGATGGCTCGTGGGAAGAGTGGGGGAACCGTGACGATCTGCCCGTCGCGAGCGGATCGTGACGGACCCGTCGCCGTCCGGAGGACGGTTCGCGTGAGGGCTTGCTACGAGATGAGCTCGGCGCGGAGTTCGGGTTCTCCGAACTCCGTGTCGAGCGGGTACATCGGGCGGAGCACACGGGTGTAGGTGAGCGAGCCGATGTCCTGGTTCACCGCGCCGGGAGTGAGCGCGAGCAGCGCGCGCCGTGCGATGGCGCGCAGCTCAGGGACGAGATACCCGATCTTGACCGCGACGACCGTGCAGGCGGCCGGGTCGAGCCCGAGTTGCGTGAAGTCCTGCAGATAGTGGTGCGGCTTTCGCCGGCTCGTCACGATCACCAGGACGTTTCCTACGCGGAGCACCGCGAGATCACCACCAACCGCATCGTCGAGGAAGACCGTCTCGACGGTCCCCTTTACGCGCAGCGGAGAGCCGTTGACCGGGTCGAGCTTTCCTCCCAGGTCGACACCGACCTCGGCACCCGTGCCCGCCTTGACCATGGCCCGTACGGCGTCCGGGTCCGGGATCGAGGCGAAGATCGCCGAGGCCCCGCCTTCACGCAGCTTCGGGTGCGACACGAGGTGACCGAGGAGGTGGGGCACATCGCCCACGCCTCCCGCGGTCGGATTGTCGCCGGAGTCACTGATGACGACCGGGGTCGGGCCCGGCTCGAGTGCCGAGTCGATGCACCAGGACGCGTCGCCGGCAGGCGTGCCGAAAGTGAACCGTTCCCGGGCAGCCCAGTAGCGGCGGGCGACTCGTTCGGCTGCCGCGGCGATCGCCGTGGTGTCGGTCCCGGTCACCACGACCGTCGCGCTGCTGCGCGGCTCGTCCGCCCACACGTAACCCACCCAGAGCGACGCGTCCAGCACGGTCCCCCGGCCGGCAATCGCGCTCTCGGTCGCAAGCGACGCGTAGATGCTCTTCGCCGGCTCGACGAGCGTGCTCGTCCGTTCGCCCGGCAGGAGCACGGGGATGCGCAGCCAGGCTCGCGCCGGGCGGGTTCCTTCGTCGATGCAGCGCAGCAGGAGCGCGCAGGAACGTTCACGCGTGTCGATCGCGTCGTCGTGCGGCGCGAGCCGATGGGCGGTGAAGATGTCCACTCGCTCGACGAGGGCGCGCGAGACGTTGCCGTGAAGGTCCATGCCCGCGGCGATCAGGCAGCACGGCCCCACGAGCTCGCGCACCGCCGCGGCGAGATCCGCCTCCGCGTCGTCCATGCCGGCGACGTTCATCGCTCCGTGGATGTCGAGGAAGAATCCGTCCATAGGGAGCACGGTTTCGATTGCCGCGAGCAATCTCGTTTTCAGGTGCGCGTACGTTTCCGGTGCAACCGGTGCGCCCGGGATCGCCCGTGCGTGGATGCACGGCAGCCATTGCACGTCGGTCCGCCCTTGAAAGACCCAGTCCGGCATGAAGGGGTAGCGCGACTGCATTTCAGCACCTGCGAGGACGGTGAAGTCGTCGAGCCGCGTCGTCTGCGGCGAGAAGGTGCTGCTCTCAATCGCGATACCACCGACTCCGATCCTATGGACGTTACTCACGAGCACCTCGTGTACCGTTGGCCTCCTGCGAACGATAGATGAGAAGTGCGATGAAGTCGTAGATCCCGTGGGTGAGCGCCGCGGCGATGAGGCTGCCGGACAGGAGGAAGACAAGGCTCAGCACGGTCCCCATCGCAAAGGCGAGCACTGCGTAAACGGGGGTGATCGCGTGGGCGAGCGCAAAGATCAGGTTCGTAACGATGAGTGCCGCCACAGTCGGCAGATGCGCGGCGAGCGACTGCTGAATCACCGCCCGGAAGAGGAGCTCTTCGGCGATACCGGCGACGATCGAGACCGCGAGGAGTTCGCCCGGACCACTGTCTCCGAACAGGAGCTCGAGCAGCCAATCGAGCTGGACTCTGATTCTCCGGAAGGGCGGCCAGGCCGACCTTGTGGTCAGGGCGAAGAGCAGCAGGAGCAGACCGACGCCGCATCCGGCGAAGAGCACTCCCGTCCAGTCGAGCTCCAGACTCGGGCGGATGCTCACCCCCAGTACCCACGCCGCAACCAGCGCGACCACGCCTATCGCCGCCTCGAACGCCAGCGCAAACCTCACCTTCCGCATTCGACGAGGGTAGCACAAGGATGGCGGTCCGTCGCCTCGGTTCGTCGCCCCGGACTGAGCGCACCCCGTGACACGGTGTGCACAGCGAGGTACGATACCCAAAAGGACAGGAGGATCCCATGGCACCCAGACCGAAACAGCGACACGCCCTGAGCCGGGCCGGGCTCACCCCCTTCGAACCGCCGGTATCCTACGATGAGGCCGACCGGCGTGCGGCGCAGCTCGTCGCGCAAATGAGCGCGGAAGAGAAGTTCGACATGGTGTGCGGTCGCGGGTTCTACATTGGCGGGTGTGAGCGGGTCGGCGTGCCCGACATCAACTTCACGGATGCGACGCAGGGCGTCCACCTGCGCGAGCAGTTTCCCGCCGGGAGGCTGTCGCAGTCGGTGTGCTTCCCCAGCGCTCTCATGCTGACGTCCACCTGGAACCGGAAGCTCGTTGCCGAGTACGCGCGCGCGGTCGGCGAGGAATGCCGCGCCGGCGGTATCCACGTCCTGCTCGGCCCCGGGATGAACATCTACCGGATCTCGCAGTGCGGACGTAACTTCGAGTATACCGGAGAGGATCCTTGTCTCGCCGCGGAGATGATCTATCTCTATGTGACGGCGGTTCAGCAAACGGGCGTGATCGCGACGCTCAAGCACTTCATCGCGAACGAGACCGACTACTGGCGCAAGCTCTCCAACTCGATCGTGAGCGGACAGGCGTTGCAGGAGATCTATCTCCGCGCCTTCCAGGCGGGAGTGGAAGCGGGTGCGCTTGCCGTCATGACCGCGTACAATCGGCTCAACGGGGAATACTGCGGGGAGAGCTCTGAGGCGATCGACGGTCTCTTGCGCGGTCAGCTCGGGTTTCGGCACCTCGTGATGACCGACTGGTCCTCGGTTACCGACGGCGAGCTCGTCGCACACTCGGGACAGGACCTCGAGATGCCGTACGGGGTGTGTCTCAAGGCAGCCCGCGACACGCTCCTGGGAACCCCTGAGATCGACCGGATGGTCAGGAGCATCGTACGCACCTTCGCGATGATGGGGTTCCTCGACCACGACCAGGAGCAGCGTGCGTATCTCGTTAACCTGCCGCTCCACGAGGATGTCGCCTACCGTGTCGCCTGCGAGGGAACGATCCTCTTGCGTAACGACGGGCTGCTACCGATGGAACCGGAGAGAGGGCAGAGGATCATCGTCGCCGGCAACTGGGCGACCCGCACGCCCATAGCGGGCAAGGGCTCGGGCTACGTGGAAGGATACGACAACGAGTCGTACGCCGACGCGATATCCGGGCGGTTCGCCGCGGCGCGGGTCCTCGTTCGTAACCCGCCGTCGGATGCCGACCTCGCCGCAGCGGACACCGTGATCATCTGTACCGGGTTCGGCTACGAGGGCGAGGGACGCGACCGGCCGTTCAGGCTGCCCGATGCCGAGAACGAGCTGATCGAGCGGGCGAGCCGGCTCGCGCGGCGCGTCGTGGTCGTCGTGACCTCAGGCGGCGGTGTCGCGATGGAGTGGCACGACTCGGTGAACGCCATAGTTCACGCGCCCTTCGGCGGTCAGGCCGGCGCGGAGGCGCTCGCTGCGGTGCTCTCCGGCGACGTCAATCCGTCCGGCAGGCTCGCCTTCACGATCGAACAGCACTTCTCCGATTCTCCGGGGGCGGGCTATCTCCCGCCGGGAGGCAGTGTTGACGATCCCGTGCAGGGCGGCGAACCCGGCACCGAGCGTCCCGACCACATCACCGGCACCTGGCCGTACGAGATCACCTACGATGAGGGAGTCTTCGTCGGGTACCGATGGTACGACGCGAAGCAGCGTCCGGTACGCTACTGGTTCGGCCACGGCCTCTCGTACACGACCTTCAGCTACGCCGATCTCACCGTCACCGTGCGCGAAGAAGGCCTGTGGGAGGTCTCGGTCGCGGTGAAGAACACCGGTGGCATGGAGGGCGCCGAGGTGGTTCAGCTCTACGTCGAGCATCGCGCCTCGGAGGCCCGTCGGCAATCACCGCCCGAGCGGCCGCGACGAGAGCTCAAGGCATTCGACAAGGTACTGCTCGACCCGGAAGAGACCCGCACCGTCGGCCTCCTGCTCAGCGCCGACGACCTTACGACCGTGCCCGGTGACTACGTCCTTCACGTCGGAAGCTCGTACGCCGACATCCGACTCAAGGCGACTCTCACGGTCTGAAGGCGTCGGCGATCGCGCGGAGACGGTCGAGGTCTGCGTCAGGCGGTACGTTGTCCGAGACGCCCAGGATGAGTGGCGAGAGGTCGTCGTTCGTCCGCGCGCCTTCGGTCTGGAGGCGCCGGAGCCACGAGGCGAAGTCTGCCTCGCTTACGGAGTCCTTCAGAAGCATCACCGACGGCACGCCGCCCCAGACGCAGATGCCGGGCCCCATCCGCTCGCGAAGCGTTCCGAGCGGAGCGCCGGTCATCGGCGCGGGGCAGACCGACTCCGCGACGTCGAAGCCGGCGCGCCTGTAGTGTTCGGTCAGCCCGTCGTTCTCACCGTCGGTATGGCAGAGGAGCAGTTTCCCGGCCTTCCCCAGCACCGCGCGCACCCGCCGAAGCCACGGCGCGATCTCAGTACCGAAAAAGGGCGGCCACGTGACATCACGGTCGTAGTTGCCGCCCCACAGGACGACCTCGGCCGGCGAGCCGGCGATCACGGCGAGCATCCGCTCGAAGAACGGTTCGAGTCGCGCGGCGAAGGTGACCAGTTTCTCGTATTCGTCGTGATAGGCGTAGAAGAACCGATCGATCGGCATCAGCTCGTGCAGCAGGAGGTGCATGGGTGAGCCGACGATGCAGCCGTTTGCGACCGCGACACCCCGCTCGCCTACACGCTGCGAGAACCGCTCCCACGAACCCGGCGTCGGTCGCACGACGAGGTGCTCGAACACTTCCGCCAGACGATCGAGATCGCCCGTGCCCTGCGCTGGGTACGACTCGACGAAGGGCAGCGATACGCCCGCGCGCGCCATCTCGGCCGTGTGGATGAGCGACCAGCGGACCGGTCCTCCCGAGGTCACCACGGTTGTCGAGAAGAGCTCATCGGTCGTCTCGAACCGCACTTCGAGCCCTTCGATCTCCACGCGGAACGGATAGTCGGGGTGGTTGTCGAAGCCCAGGCCGCGCAGCACGAGGTCATCCGGATCACGGGGAACCGTGTAGTCGGCGCGCACCGCGTGACAGCCGACGCCGAGGGCATCCGCGAGCTCCGCGGAGTCCATGCCGTCGTACCGTGCGGGCAGGGTGCCCCGCGCCCGAAGCGCGATCGCCCAGAGGTCCATGCGCGGGGCGAACAACGTGCGGCCGTCGCGGGAGCCGCGCATTGCGGCGAGCATGCGTGCGCGAACCGTCATGGCGTTTGGCTTACACCCGCACCGGTCTTCTGTCAAGGCGAGGACGGCAGGTGAGTGCACACAGGCAGTGCACACAGGCAGTGCACACAGGCAGTGCACGCAGGCAGTGCACGCTGGGGCTTCTTCTGCTATGGTAGCCATCGTGGCCGATGGTCTCTCTTCTCGAGTACAGCCGCTTCCCGCCTCGGTCCTGATCGGATCGCTCGTCTTCCATGGATCGGTCATCGTCCGCTACTTCACGGAGCGCGCGCCGGATGACACGTCATTGGCGGTGGTGACTTTTGTCACCGTCCTCATCCTGAGCACGGCACTCTCCCTGATCAAGTATCTCCTGATCCTCCGTTGGCAATACGCGATCGCGCTCGCTCTTCATTTTGCTCTCGCGATCCCCATCATGTCATTGCTGCAGATCCACGGGTATGCGCCGATCGCCTGGGCGGTCATCTTCATCCTCGAGATTGCGGTCTACCTGCCCGTGTCGTGGAGTTTCCTGCTCGGCGGGCTTGCGACCTCGTTCTATGCGCTCGTGGCGCTGCTATGGTCGCCGGCGTCGTACCAGTCGACCGATGCGGTGTGGGCTCTCGTGCTCGAGCTGTGTGGGCTCCTGTTCGTGACCCTGTGCGCCGGGTTGCTCATCAACTACCGTGAGCGGCTGGTCTGGTCTCAGCGTGAGCGCGATCGGCTCGACGAATCTCTGGCCAGGCTGGCCGCTGCCAACATGTCCTACCAAGCCTACGCGATCGACCTCGAGGAACGATCGGTCGAGAAGGAACGGCAGCGAATCACACGCGACATCCATGATATCGTAGGGTACACGTTGACGAACAACATCATCATGATGGAAGCTGCCGTCGACATGATCCGCAAGGACCCGTTGGGAGTCCCGCGACTCCTCCATTCGGCGAGACAGAACTCCGAACAGGGGCTGGAACAGATTCGGACGGCTCTCTATCAGCTGCGCGCTCAATCCGAGCGAGCGCCGGAGGGGGTTGGCGCGATCACCCGGATGGTGCGTGTGTTCCAACGAGCAACCGGAGTAGAGGTTCGACTCGAGCTCGGGGGACAGCGATTCCACCTGTCGGGAGAGGCCAACGCCGCCGTTCTCCACTTCGTGCAGGAAGGACTCATCAACTCGTTTCGTCATGGGAGAGCGACGCAGATCCTCGTCATGTTCTATCTGGGACCCTCCGACCTGAGCGTGAATGTGTGGGACAACGGCACCGGTTCCGAGGCGCCAGCGGAGGGAATCGGTATTGCGGGCATGAGAGAGCGGGCCGAGCAGATCGGCGGCTCGCTGACCTACGAGAATGCCGTCGACGGGTTCTCGATCACCCTTCGGATCCCAAGGAGCAGCCTGTGATCGATACGCCGCATGACGCGCTGCTCGACGCCTCGGAGCAGCAGGCCCTGATCCGGATAATCATCGCGGACGATCAGAACCTGTTCGTGGAAGGGCTCCGGTACATTCTCGAAGCACGCGCGTCCGACATGAAAGTAGTAGCCACCGTCGCGAACGGTGAGGAAGCGGTAGAGGCTGCCGAGCGGTTGCAGCCGGACATAATCCTGATGGATGTGCGAATGCCTCGGATGGACGGGGTCGAGGCGACGCGGATCATCCACCAGCGACTGCCCGAGTGTCGCATCCTGATGCTCACGACTTTTCCGGATGACGAGTACGTCCACGCCGCACTCCGCTCAGGCGCCGTTGGGTATCTGCTCAAGAACCGACCGCTCTCAGAGCTCATCCACTCGATCCGGGCTGTTCGCAACGGCATCATGCTCATTGATCCGGGCGTTGCGGAGGCGCTCTTCCATGCACCTGACGAAGGCTGGACGTCCGCTGAAGAGATGGAGGATCTGATCGCTACGCTCACGCAACGTGAGCGCGAGGTGCTCTACCTCCTGATACAGGCACACGACAACACGCAGATAGCCGAAAGCCTGGGGGTTGCGGTGCAGACAGTAAGGAACTACACGAGCGCGATCTACAACAAACTCCGTATCGCGAACAGAATGGATCTGTTCAAAATGATGAAACAGATCCGCTTCTACCTCGACCGTCACGAGTAGCCCGTGAGTATTCGAGTACTGCTTTTTTCCTGCACGGGCCGGTATTGGCGTACCTTGCTGCCTGACCGGCCTGTGGTACGATGCTACCCGTGACAAACCGTCTGGAATCGTCGCTGAAATTGAGCCGTACACCGTTTCGTCGACGAAACCACGCCGATGCACGTCAGACTCACGCCGCCGATCTCAGGCACCGGTTCAGGTACTACCATCAGATGTATCTGATGCTGATACCGGGCATCGTGCTGCTCATCATCTTCAAGTACATCCCGATCTATGGGCTCGTAATCGGCTTCAAGGACTACAGCTTCACCAGGGGCATTCTCGGGAGTGAGTGGGTTGGGCTCTACTATTTCGATCGCGCGTTCTCCGACGTGTTCTTTCTGAGAGCTCTGCGGAACACGTTCGTGATCAGCGGGCTCAAGCTCTTCGTCGGCTTCCCAATCCCCATTGTCCTCGCGCTGCTGCTGAACGAAGTGTATCACCAGGGGATCAAACGGACCTTCCAGACGATCACGTATTTCCCCTACTTCATCTCGTGGGTCGTTCTCTCCGGGCTGTTTCTGCGCATCTTTGCGCCTGGAGGACCGGTCAACTACATCAGGGCCATGTTCGGAGCAGAGGACCAGCTGCTCTTCTTCGCAATCCCCGAGTATTTCCTTGCCATCGTCGTGGGTACCGACATCTGGCGACGAATGGGGTACGCGGCAGTCATCTATCTTGCCGCTCTGGCCAGCATTGATCCGCAGCTGTATGAAGCTGCTAATATCGACGGCGCGGGTCGGATTCGTCAGAGCCTCCACATCACGATACCATCGCTTCTGCCGGTTGCGAGCATTCTGCTCATCCTCAATATGGGTTTCATCCTGAACGCCGGGTTCGACCAGATCTTCAACATGTTCAACCCACTGGTTCTCGATGTTGGTGAGATCATAGACACGTATGTCTATAAGAAAGGTATCGTCGAGTTCAACTACAGCTACGGTGCAGCGATCGGCTTCTTCAAATCTGTCGTTGGACTCGTCCTGATCTTCCTTACGAACAGGATCGCCGTTCTCTTTGGGGGTCGCGACAGCAGCTTATGGTAGTACGCACAGGAGCTTGCAGCACATGACGAAGAGCAAGGAGCGACTCGCATTCGAAATCGTGAACTATCTCTTTCTCACGCTGCTCTCGCTCACGACGCTTTATCCCTTCCTGAATCAGCTCTCGCTCTCATTCAGCACGACGCGGCACGCGGTGACTCCTGGGCTCCACATCTTCCCGAACTTCTCCGAGTTCACCCTCGCCTCGTACCGTGCAATCATGCGTTCTCGCTTCATCTGGACCGGATTCCGCAACTCCGTCATCCGTACCGTCGCGGGCACGGTGCTGTCGCTGCTCGTCTATGGACTGACCGCGTACCCTCTGTCCAAGAGGGGTTTCCCAGGGGTCAAGGTTTTCACGTTCATCTTCGTCTTCACGATGTTGTTCGACGGCGGTGTCATACCGAACTACCTGCTCATCCGGCGCCTTGGATTACAGAATTCTCTCATCGCGCTGATCGTTCAGGGAGTTGTCAGTGCCTTCAACATCATCATCATGCGGAACTTCTTTCGTTCCATACCGGAGTCTCTCGAGGAGTCGGCCAAGCTTGATGGGGCCGGGGACATCACGATCTTCTTTCGGATCATCGCCCCCCTCTCGAAGCCGGTATTCGCTACGATCGCCCTCTGGGTCGCGATCTGGCACTGGAACAACTGGTTCGACGCGCTGCTCTATATCACGCGACGCGATCGACAGGTGCTCCAGATCATCCTCCGCGAGAT
>SLST01000154.1 GCA_007130265.1 Spirochaetales bacterium | reverse complement strand
GCGAGCATGAGCACCGACAGCGGATAGTGGATCATCGGCTTGTCGTAGACCGGCAGGAGCTGCTTGCACACGACCTGCGTGATGGGATAGAGCCTGGTGCCGGCCCCGCCGGCGAGTATGATGCCTTTCATCCTGGAATCTCTCCTTCTTGGGCGTCTGGAGTCTGCCCGGCAAGCATGCGCACGGAAGCGGCCCAAGGTCAAGCGCCGTCGGACCGTCCGTCCCGCGACCGGTGGTCGAAGGTGGCCCGGCGGCATATATTGGGGCCATGCCGACCCAGTTCCGCCTCGCCGCCGTCACTGCTCTCGTCCTCTTCGCGGCGGGGTGCGCCGCGGTGCGCACGACAACCGTCCCGCCGGAGGAGGCTCCCGGCGAGCTACCGGAGTTCGTCGCGCACTTCGCCGAGCGCACGGAGGTCCCGCTCGTCGCGGAGCACGGCACCCTCGAGAGCGAGTGGGGCTGCACGATCGGCTACGAATACTACGTGCGCGAGAGCGGGCCGGTCGCGAGCGAGTACGCGCTCGCCGCGCCGCTGGTGGTGCTCGGACACGGGTTCATGCGCGACCTTTCGACGGTACGCGGGTGGGCGGTCGAGTGGGCGGCGCGCGGGGTGCGGACGGTGGTCGTCGACTTCTGCAATTCCACCCTCTTCAACGGCCGCCACGATCGCAACGCGGGCGACATGATCGCCGTCGCGGAGCACATCGAGCCGGGCGAGGCGCCGATCATCTACGCCGGGTTCAGCGCGGGAGGACTCTCAGCGCTCCTCGCCGCGGCCGCCGACGCTCGCACGGTCGCCTACCTGGCCCTCGATCCGGTGGACAGCGGCGAACTCTCGCGAAGCGTGAGCCGGCTCGACGCGCCGGCGCTCTACCTCTACGGGGAGCCCGCGCGGTGCAACGCGCAGAACAACATGATAGACCTCATGCCGCGGGCGAACCGGCTCGTGGCGATGAGCATCCCCTTCGCGACGCACTGCGACTTCGAAGACCCGTCGGACGCGTTCTGCGAGCGCCTGTGCGGCGCGGTGGAGCCCGAGGAGAAGGCGCAGGAGGTCCGACGCACGATCCGCGCGCTTGCGAACGCGTGGATCGAGGCGTACGCCGGCGTCTCACCGCAGTCGCAGCTCGTCTTCCACATGCCGACACTCGAGACGCTCGCCCGCTCGCGACGCGTGGTGATCGTCGCGAGCGAGTGATCGCCGCGGGCGAAGGCTACACCGCCGAGTAGCGCAGGAGCTCGATTCCCACGTTCTCGCAGTAGTCGACGATCTCGATGTCCATGAACATGCGCCGCTGCCGGTTACGGCTGAGCGCCTCCTCGCCAGCGTCCTGACCCTCGTGGCGGATCTTGTGCATTTCCTCGTCCTTCGTCGCCGGGTGACCCACGAGGAGGTAGGTGCCGGGCGTCGTCTGGGCGAGGTGGTCGGCGAGCTCGGTCCCCGGATGCTCCTTTGGGCCGGCCCAACCGGGAAGCGGCGCGAACTTCCCGTCTGCGAGAAGCCCGCGGTTGAAGATCAGCCGGCGCTCGCGCGCGAAGGCGCCCAGGCGCTCGGCGAGCCCCGGCACGTCGCCCACGCGCATGTGCTCATCAAGGTAGCCAAGGCGGAATCCGAGGTTCGTGAGGAGGTCGTACTGCGCTTCGACCTCCCGCATCATCGCGTCGAGGTCCGGCTTCGCGTCGGCGAGCTGCGCGACGGTGCAGTGCATCGTCCCGTCCGGGCGGACGAAGCTCAGAGCACCCTCGTTCGACAGGGGACGCCACCGCAGCGTCTCCCACTCGGCGGTGAGCGTGACGTGCAGCCCGAAGTCCACCACCCCGTCGAGGTCACCAAGGAACTCGTACGCGTTCCTGATCGCCGGCGCGGGCGCCATCAGGCTCACGTTTCGCGCGATCCCATGCGTCACGCTGTCGCGGATGGCACGGTTTGCGACCGGATGCATCCCGGCATCGTCGGCTCTGGTTACGAGTCGGATCTCACTCATGATGGCCTCCTGGATGATAATCGCCAAGGATACAATACCGCCGCGCCGGTGTCATGCGCGCGGGCGGCGACGCGGCCTGGCGGCCCGCGCCGGCGGATCAGGCGGGGTAGACCCCGGTGGAAATGTAACGGTCCCCACGGTCGCAGATGATCACCACGACCACCGCGTCGGTCCTGCCCGACTCATCGAGCTCCCGGGCGACGTCGAGGGCGACGGCAACGTTGCCGCCGGAAGAGACCCCGGCGAAGATACCCTCCTTCGCCGCGAGCTCGCGCATCGTCGCCTCCGCGCGTTCGCGGGAAATGGATCGCCGCTCGTCGAGCCGATCTGGGTCGTAGATGGCCGGCTGGTAGGCCGGCGGCCAGGCGCGGATGCCGGGGATGCCGCCCCCCTCGTCCGGGATCGCCCCCACGATGCGAATCGCCTCGTTGCGGCTCCTGAGATAACTACCGGTGCCCATGAGCGTGCCGGTCGTGCCGGTCGAAGCCACGAAGTGGGTGACCCGCCCGTCGGTATCCTCCCAGATCTCCGGCCCCGTCGTCTCGTAGTGGGCCCGCGGGTTATCGGGGTTCGCGAACTGGTCGAGGATCACGCCCTTCCCGTCGGCCTCCATCGCGCGCGCCCGGTCGATCGCGCCCTCCATGCTCGCCTCTTTGGGCGTGAGCACGAGCTGCGCCCCGTACGCCTTCATCACGGCGCGCCGCTCGGCGCTCATGTGCTCTGGCATCACGAGCACCATCCTGTACCCCCTGATCGCCGCGACCATCGCGAGCGCGATCCCCGTATTGCCGCTCGTCGCCTCGATCAGCGTGTCGCCGGGCTTGATGCGCCCGCTTTCTTCGGCGTATCTGATCATCGCTGCGGCCGGGCGGTCCTTCACCGACCCCGCCGGGTTGTCGCCCTCCATCTTGGCGAGAACGGTCGTGGGCCCGGCGGGAAGCGAGCGAAGCCGGACGAGCGGCGTGTTGCCGATGCATTCTTCGATCGTGAAGGTTCTCATGGGTCAAGAATACTGTAGAGAGACCGGTTGACGGTAGTCGATCCCCGGGCGCAAGATTCACTCCATGGAAATCAAGCTCTCCCGAGTCAACAGCTCGGTGCACCTGCGGGCGCACAACGACGACGGCAATACGGTGGAGATCGACGGGGCGCCCGCCATAGGCGGCGAACGCGCGGGCTTCCGTCCCATGCAGCTCGTCCTCGCGGCGATCGCCGGCTGCGCGTCGATGGACCTGATCCCCATCCTCGCGAAGCAGCGGCAGCGGCTCGACGACCTTGCGATCACCGTCCGGGGGGAGCGGGCCGACGCGCTCCCTGCCCCCTTCGTCGCGATCGACCTCCACTTCGACCTGTACGGCGAGATCGACGAAAAGCAGGCCGCCCGCGCGGTCGACCTCGCGGTGCACAAGTACTGCTCGGTGGGCGAGATGCTCAAGGCGACCGCAAAGGTCACCGCGACATACGCGATCCACGCGACCGGCGGCTCACGCGGTGCACACGACTCACGCGGCGGCGGAGGCAGCCATGAGTGACCGGCCCGACTACCCCCAGACCGACGCCGTGCGCATCCAGGCCAACCGTTCGCTCCACCGCGAGCACAGCGTGCCGATATTCCCCACCTCGAGCTTCGTCTTCGACACCGCCGAGCAGGCGAAGGCGCTCTTCGCGGGCGAAGAGGAGGGGCTCATCTATTCACGCTACGGGAATCCCAATACCGACGAGCTGGTCGCCAAGCTCTGCCGGCTCGAGGGGACCGAGGACGGCCTCGCGACGGCGACGGGGATGGCCGCGATGTTCGCGAGCATTGCCGGGCTCGTGATGAGCGGCGACCACATCGTCGCCTCGCGAGCGCTCTTCGGGTCGACGCTGCAGATCCTCGCGACGATCCTCCCGCGGTGGGGCGTGGAGACGACCTTCGTCGACGGGACCGACGCGGCCGCCTGGGAGGAGGCGATCCGCCCCGAGACAAGAATGCTCTTCGCCGAAACGCCGTCGAACCCGGGGCTCGAGATCATTGACATCGCGGCGCTCGGCCGGCTCGCGGCGGACCGCGGCGTCATTCTCAACGTGGACAACTGCTTCGCCACGCCCGCGCTGCAGCGGCCCGCGGCGCTCGGCGCGCACCTCGTGACGCACTCGGCGACGAAGTTCATGGACGGGCAGGGGCGCGTGCTCGGCGGCGCGATCCTGGGCCCCGCGGACCTCATCGCGGAGCTTCGCTTCTTCACCCGCCAGACCGGCCCGGCGCTCTCGCCCTTCAACGCCTGGATCCTCTCGAAGAGCCTCGAGACGCTGTCGCTGCGCATGGAGCGCCACTGTGAGAACGCCCTCGCCGTCGCCCGCCACCTGGAAGGCGACCCGCGCGTGGCGCGCGTGCGCTACCCCTTTCTCGAAAGCCACCGGCAGCACGAGCTCGCCCGCGTCCAGATGCGCGCAGGCGGCGGTCTCGTGACCTTCGACGTGCCGGGAGGCGAGGCCGGCGGCATGGCCTTCTTGAACGCTTTGTCGATGATCTCACGCTCCTCGAACCTGGGCGATACGCGCAGCATCGCGACGCACCCTGCGACGACCACGCACTCGAGGCTCAACGAGGAGGAGCGGCTGCGGCTCGGGATCAGCCCCGGGACGGTGAGGCTGTCCGTGGGGCTGGAGTCGGTCGCGGATATCGTGGCGGACATCGACGCGGCACTCGACCTGCAGACCGAGTGACACTTCACGGGGATGGGCGCCGGCTCTGTTGACAATTCCTATTTTTCAGAATATTATGAAATTGTATCGCAAACGGCACCGTTGCGCGCCGGGGGAGGCGGATGGACCATTACGAGATCGAGGCGATCGCGACGGTGGACTCGCGCGGACAGATCGTGCTTCCCAAGTCCGTGCGCGAGGCGTTCGGCATGGAGGCGGGGACGCGGCTTGCGGTCGTCGTCAAACGTCAGGGGAGCTCGCCGTGCTGCATCACGCTGATGCCGGCGAGCGTACTCGAAGGCCGCGTCCGCGAGGTCGTGGAAACAGATCGAGGTTGAAGGAGACACCATGGCATCAGTACATGAGGCAGTGAGGGATCGGTACGAGAAGGCGGCGAGACGTTCGTCGTGCTGCGGCGGCGCAGAGGGGGCCGTCGCGAACGGCGGCTCGTCGTGCTGCGGCGGCTCGCAGGAGCATGCGCGCACCGCCAGTGCGAGCACCAGGGTCGGCTATACGGCACAGGAGCTCGCCTCGCTTCCGGAGGGCGCGGACCTCGCGCTCGGGTGCGGGAACCCGACGGCGCTCGCCGGGCTTGCCGAAGGGGAGGTCGTCGTCGACCTCGGATCGGGCGGGGGGATCGACTGTTTCCTCGCCGCGCGGCGCGTGGGCGAGAGTGGCCGGGTGATCGGCGTCGACATGACCCCGCAGATGATCGAGCGCGCGCGGGAAAATGCCACGAAGGGCGGGTTCACGAACGTCGAGTTTCGCCTGGGCGAGATCGAGCACCTGCCGGTGGCCGACTCCACGGTCAACGTCATCATCTCCAACTGCGTGGTCAACCTCGCTCCCGACAAGGAGCCGGTGCTCGCGGAGGCGTTCCGTGTCCTCGCGCCGGGGGGCCGCCTGCTCGTGAGCGACCTCGTGCTCGAAGCGCCGCTTCGCCCGGACCTGCAGCGCAACATGGAGCTTCTCACCGGCTGCATCGCCGGCGCGATGGTCAAGAACGACTTCCTCGCAGCGCTCCGCAAGGCGGGATTCGAAGACGTGCGGATCGAGCGCGAAGGGGCCTACCTGCAGGCGGACCAGGTCTCTTCGCTCGCAGAGACCGCGCAGATCAGCGAGGCCGACGCGCGGGAGATCGCCGAGCGGGTGCACTCGGTCAGCGTCTACGCACGCAAGCCGTGACGTCGCCCCCGGTGTGATCGCCGACACGAGGCAGTAGCAAAGCGTCTTCCCGGTTCTCCGCGTAGGGAGTATAGTAGAGGAGGCTCCGTATGGGTGATCCGGGTATGGTGTTGCGAGAAGAAGACGTCAGGCGAATCGTCGACTATGTGAAGCCGTGGCTTCGCGATCTCGTGAGCGAGACGGTCCCGACTCGTTCTCACGATATCTCCGCGCAGATCGTCCGCGTCGAGGAGGAGCTCAAGGCGCAGCGCGAGCTCTTCGCCGAGCGCTTCGCCGCAATGGACCAGCGGTTCTCGGGCGCGCAGAGGCAGATGGACCAGCGCTTCACGGACATGCAGAAACGCATGGACCAGCGCTTTGGGGACGCGCAGAAGCAGATGGACACGCGGTTCGAGTCGATGGACAAACGCTTCAGCACGATGCAGTGGACCATGCTGTTCGGGTTCACCATCGTCACGGTCGCGGTGACCGTCTTCGGATTGCTCGCGTAACCGGTCGACTGCGGCCCGGGACTCCCCCGCCACGAGTACCGTCTACCACCTCTCACCGAGCGGCGCGTCGCCTAAGAGTTCCGGTATCCTCACCGGCTCACCCCGGTCGATGCTCTCGGCCGCGGCGACGCCCACGAGGATCGAGTAGCTGCCGTCAACCTGGTTCGCTCGACGGCGAAGCGGGTCGGGTTCGCCGGTGGGCGCGAAAACGTCGCCCATCAGCACCGGATCGCCGCCGCCGTGCCCGCCTGAGCCCATCTCCGGCTCGATGGCCTTCGGCCGCGAGAACTCCGGGATGAGCGTGGTGCTGATCCTGCCGCGCTCAAGCTCGCCGGGCACCGTGCCGTCGCCGTTGATGTAGGTGTTCTCGCTCGCCGCGTGCTCGATCCGGCCCTTTGTGCCGTTGAAGGCGACGCGGTACCCTTCCACCGGCGCGTAGGCGTGGAGCAGGTAGCTCAGAAGCGCCCCGCCGCGGTAGCGGACGCTCACGCTCATCGTGTCCCAGATGTCTATCTCGTCGCTGAAGACGCACCGGTCGCGGAAGTAGCCGTCGTGCTCCTCCTGGTCGAGGTACATCTCCTTCAGTTTCTCGTTTGCCGCGAGGTCGAGGTGGAAGGGGCAGCGGGAGGCGGCCGGGCAGCCGTGGCACCGCTCACCGCGGCCGGAGAGACCCATCTCGTCGGCGTGCTGTGGCGTGTAGTAGCGAAGCGACCCGTGGGCAAAGACTTCCTCGGGCGCGTCGTCAATCCACCAGTTCACGAGGTCGAAGTGGTGGGTCGCCTTGTGCACGAGGAGCGACCCGGAGTTCTCCCGCCGGCGATGCCAGCGGCGGAAGTAGTCGGCGCCGTGGCGGGTGTCGAGGTACCAGCTGAAGTTCACGCCAAGGATCTCACCGATCGCGCCCTCGCCGATCATGCTGCGCACCTGGCTTCGCGGGGGCGAGTATCGGTAGTTGAAGGTGACCTGGAGCTCGCGCCCGGTCTCCTCGCGTGCGGCGAGGATCTCGCGGCAGAGCTCGGCGCTCGTGGTCATGGGCTTTTCGGTCACCACGTCGCATCCGGCGCGCATCGCGCGGATGATGTAGTCCGCGTGCGTACGATCCGGGCCGGTGGTGACCACGATCCGCTCGGGGCGCTGCTCGGCGAGCATCCGGTCGAACTCGGCGTCGGTATACACCGGCACCTCCCGTCCGCTGTCCTGCTTCGCCTGCTGCTGCGCGAGGCGCGCCCGGCCGATGTTCCGGTCGCACAGCGCCACGAGCTCGCAGCTCGAAGCGAACTCGTTCGTGAGCGCGTTGACATAGGTTCCCGACCGTCCGCCGGTCCCGACGACTGCATAGCGTGTCATGGTCTCTCCTTATCCTCGGTCGGCCAGGTCGTACTCGGCCAGATAGTACGGGTGGTCCGGGTCCCATTCGGTGAGCGTACGTCCTTCGGCAACCCGGCCGATGGGGCGAACATCACCGGCATCGCCGGTCGCGTCGTCACCGAGCTCAGCACGCGCGCGCTCGACGAGCTCCATGATCGCCGCCACGCGCGCCGGCTCTTCGGCGAAGCGGTTCTGCGACTCACTCGGGTCGTCGCGCAGGTTGTAGAGCTCTTCGATCGCCTCGGCATCCTTGCGCAGGTGGAGCTTCCAGTCGCCCGACCGCACCGCTTCGAGCGCGTCGCGATGGTAGTAGTAGAAGTGGTCGCGCGGACTCTCACTGCGCTCGCCGGTCATGAGCGAGGAGAGGTCGATCCCGTCGATCCGACGCTCGACCGGCGGGGCGGCCCCGGCGAGCGAGGCGATCGTGGGCAGCAGGTCGATCGACGCGGCGATCCCCTCCTCCACGCGCCCGGCCGGGATGCGCCCGGGCCCGCGGACGATCAGCGGGACGCGCTGGCCGCCCTCCCACGTCGTGCCCTTCCTGCCGCGGAGGTGACCGTTCGAGGGGCCGTAATCGCCGCGGCTGCCGTTGTCCGAGGTGAACATGACGATCGTGTTCCCGTCGATCCCCAGGCGCCTGAGCTCGGCCATAATGACGCCGGTCGCCCAGTCGATCGCCGCGACCGCCCCGCCGTAGGCGCCGTTACGGCTCTCGCGCAGGAAGCGCTCCTGGACGTAGATGGGCAGGTGGACGTACATGTGCGCGAAGTAGAGGAAGAACGGTGTATCGCGGTTCTCGCGGATGAACGAGACGCAGCGCTCCACGTAGCGTTCGGTGACCCCCACCTGGTCGGGCTGCTCCTCGATCACCTCCTCGTCGCGCAGCAGCGGAAGCGGCGGCCAGTCGGTCTTCCCCGCCTGCCGACCCATGTCGTTGCTGTAGGGGATCCCGTAGTAGCCGTCGAAGCCGTGGCGCGTGGGAAGGAACTCCGGCTGGTCGCCGCAGTGCCACTTCCCGACGATCTGCGTCGCGTAGCCGTGGGCCTTGAGCATCCGGGCGATCGTCGTCTCATCAGGGTTGAGTCCCACCGGCTGTCCCGGAAAGAGGACCCACTTGCCCTCGAACCCGCCGAACCCGATCCGCCGCGGGTAGCAGCCGGTGAGCATCGCTCCGCGCGACGGCGAGCAGACCGGCGAGGCCATGTAGAAGTCGGTGAACCGCATCCCCTCGGCGGCGAGCCGGTCGAGGTGTGGCGTCTCGTGCAGCGGGTGTCCGTAGCAGGAGAGGTCCCCCCAGCCGAGGTCGTCGCAGTTTATGAGGATGATGTTTGGTTTGGGCATGGGGCATGATATACGGCATGGGTGCCGGGCCGCAACCAAGACCGGTGTCACTGCGGTGCCGATTCTGCTACGATGCCCGCATGGCGATCACGATTCACGGCGCCGGCTGCGCGCTCATGGACTATCTCTACTCGAACGTCGACTTCACCCATGACGTGGTGCAGGGCCTCCTTCGCAGGAAGCCAGGCGACGGGGGCCTGACGATCGGCGGGCTCGTCTTCGCCGAGGCGCTCGAGCGGTTTGCCGGCAGGAAGATCGACGCGATTCTCGAGTCGATCGTCGGGTCGCGGGAGGCGAACCGCGAGAACGTGGGCGGTCCGGCGATCGTCTCGCTCATCCACACGGCCCAGATCTGCGAAGAGGCCGACGTGCGGTTCTTCGGCGCCGTCGGTGACGACGAGGCCGGGCGGTCGCTGCGGGCGATCGCCGAGCGGACGCCGCTTGACGTCTCCCGACTCGCAGTGCGGCCCGGGGCGACGGCCGCCACCTACGTGCTCTCAGACCCTGACTACGCCGACGGGCACGGCGAGCGGATGTTCGTCAACCAGCTCGGCGTCGCCGCGGACCTCAGCCCGGAAGACCTTGGACCCGACTTCCCGCGCGCGGATATCGTCCAGCTCGGCGGGACCGCGCTCGTCCCGCGGCTTCACGAGGCGATCCCGCGGCTGCTTCGCGAGGCGCGCGCGGCCGGAGCGCTTACGGTCGTGAACACGGTCTACGACTTCCGGGCGGAGTCGTCCCGCCCCGAGGAGCGATGGACGCTCGGAAGCGACGAGGCGTACCCGCTCGTCGACCTCCTGATCGCGGACGCCGAGGAGGCGCTTCGGCTCTCAGGGTGCGACGATGCCGCTCCGGCGGTCTCGTGGTTCCTTGGGCGCGGAACCGGCGCCGCGGTGGTCACCAACGGCCCCGGGCCGGTCGCCTTCGGTGCGGGGTCCGGGCGCTTCGCCGAGTGCGGCGTCGGCTCTCGACCGGTCTTCACCGAGTTCGCAAAGCGCGAGGAGGTCCGCTCTGCCGGGGGCGACACGACCGGGTGCGGCGACAACTTCGCCGGCGGCCTCGTGGCCGGGGTCGCCTCGCAGCTCGCTTCACGCGGACCCGGCGTGCGGGTCGATCTTGACGCGGCGCTTCGCCTCGCGATCGCCTCCGGCGCCTTCTGCCTCACGCACCTGGGCGGAACGTGGCTCGAGGAGGCGGCCGGCGAGAAGGCGGCCCGCGTCGCGTCGATCAGAGGCGAGTACGAGCGGATCCACGGGGGCCGGAGGTGAGCGCGAAACTGGTGCTCTTCGGGGCCGGGAACATCGGGCGGAGCTTCATCGCCGAGCTCTTCGCGAGCGCCGGGTACGAGGTGGTCTTCGTCGACATCAACGAGACGGTCGTGAACGAGCTCAACCGGCGCGGCGGCTACGACGTGGTGATCAAGCACCCGGACGGGACCGACGAAGTACTGCCGGTGCGCGGCGTGCGCGCGGTGAACGCCGCGGAGTCGCAGGCGGTGACCGCGGAGGTCGCCGAGGCCGACATCGCGGCGACCGCGGTGGGCTCAGGAGCGCTTACTTCGGTGGCAAAGCTCATCGGCGCGGGGATGGTCGAACGCCGGAGGCGACGGCCGGACGACCCGCTCGACGTAATCCTCGCAGAGAACGTACGCGACGCAGCGTCGGTCGTGCGGGAAGGCGTGCGGGTGGGCCTGCCGGACGCTGCCCGGGGCGACGCGGCGGTGGACGGGGCGCTGCTCGGGCTCGTGCAGACGAGCATCGGCAAGATGGTGCCCATCGTCCCGGCGGAGGTGACCGCGCGCGACCCGCTCGTGGTCTTCGCCGAGCCGTACGATACTCTCATCGTGGACGCGAAGGGGTTTCGCGGCGAGCTTCCGCCGGTCGACCGGATCAAGGCGGTTGACGATATCAGGGCGTACGTCGACCGCAAGCTCTTCCTGCACAACCTGGGCCACGCGGCGGTCGCCTACCTCGGCTTCCGCGCCGACCCCGCCGTCACGCTGATCGCCGACGCGCTCGCGATCGAACCGGTACGCGAAGGGGCCGCGCGCGCGATGAGCGAGTCCGCGGCGGCGCTCGCGACCTACCCCTCGCTCTCGCTCGCGGACCTTCACGAGCACCGCGACGATCTGCTCGCGCGCTTCGCGAACCGCGCGCTCGGCGACACGGTGTTTCGCGTCGGCCGCGACCTTCCGCGGAAGCTCGCGCGCGACGACCGACTCGTCGGCGCGATGCTCCTGGCCGCCCGCGGCGGACTGCCCTTCGCGGCGATCGGAGAGGTCTTCCTCGCGGCGCTGCGTTTCGCCGCGACCGACGAGTCGGGGAAGCGCTTTCCGCCCGACGAGGAGGTCGTGCGGCTCGCCGAGTCGCGGGGCGCCGAGGCGGTGCTCAAGACGGTCTCCGGGCTGCGCGCGGGTGAGCCGGAAGACGAGCGTGTCATCGCGACGGTGGCCGCCACAGCCTCCTTCTCCGCGCGAAAAGAAGTTGACAGGGGCGTTTGGGAGAAGTAGCGTCAGGACAGGGTGAGGGGCGGATGCGAGGTGAGGCACAGGGAAAGGCGAGACTCCGCTACGCGCTTATGGGCGCGGCGCTGGGCGCGCTCTTTCCCGCGGCGGCGTGGCTCCTCGCGACCTTCGCTGGGGCCGGGCCGGTATTGCTTGCCTCGACCATCGCACTCGCGGTTCCGCTCCTCGCGGTCGCCGGCTGGCTTCTCGGCGGAAAACGCGAAGAGATCGCCTCACTCACCCGGGACCTCGAACGGACGGTCGCCGAACGCACACGGGCGATACGCAGCATGCTCGACGTCACCGGCGACGGGTTTCTCACATTCGGGCCCGACTATCTTGTCAGACCGGAGTACTCGAAGCCGTGCGAGCTGCTGTTCGGCAGTCCGATCGCCGGACGGCCGCTGCCCGAGTTGCTCTACGCCGACGAGCAACCGCGCAGGGACTTCACCGACGGACTCGATCTTTACTTCTCCGGCCGGGCGAAGCCCGAGGTGATATTCGACCTGCTCGACACCCACATCGAGCTTGGCGACCGGACGATCTCCGTCGCGTACCGGGCGATCGACGAGTCGACGGTCATGTGCGCGTTCACCGACATCACCGCCGAACGGCAGCTCGAGCAGACCGTTGCAGAGCAGGACCGACGTCGAACCCTCGTCCTCAGGGCCGTCTCGAACCGGAAGTACTTCGCCGGCTTCGTCGAGCAGGCGAACGAGCTCTTCCGCCTGCTTGACTCGGGAGCGGTCAACCGCCCGGGCGGTCTCTCCGGTGACGCGGGCACGCAGCTCGCCGCGCGGGTCCACACGTTCAAGAGCAACGCCGGGTTCCTCGGATTCACGCGCACGGAGACGGTCGCGCACGACCTCGAGGACCAGCTCACGGCGCTGCCCATCCTCGAGGGCGACACCGACCTCTCGCCGGAGGTCTTCGTGCTCAAGCGTCAGTTCTACGAGGAGTACAACGCCGTCGCCCAGGCGCTCGGCGACCAGTGGATCAACGATCTGCTGTCGATCAGCGTCCCGGCCTCCGCAGTGAAGAAGATCGAAAGATACGCCCGCACGAAGTACCCGGCGGACACGGTGC